>JAGWNU010000036.1 GCA_028871175.1 Burkholderiaceae bacterium
ACTGAGACCACGGAGCCGACGCAGCGATGCGGCATCGTCAAGATTGGCAAGCACCGGCACGGCGCCGGCTTCGCGCAACGGCGCGCGGCCCGCTTCGCGCGAGGTGACGGCAAAAACGCGGAAACGCCTGCGCAACAGCGTGAGGCAACGCTGGCCGACATCGCCGCAGCCAACGATCAGCACACGCGGAAGCCCCATGGGCGACATGGATTTGGGTGGCCGGGCGGCTCCCTGCCTCATCATCGGGCGTGCCGCAGCAAGGCGACCAGACACTCTTTTCAACATATTCGGATTGTAGTATGGCTTACCAGATCAACGTGCTGCCCAGCGGCCGCCAGTTCCAGGCCGAAGACGGCGAGACCATCCTTGCAGCGGCGCTGCGCCAGGGCATCGGCCTGCCGTATGGCTGCAAGAATGGCGCATGCGGTTCGTGCAAGGGCCACGTGCGCGAAGGCTCCATCGTCCAGGGCAACCACTCGCCCAACGCCCTGTCGGCCCAGGAAGCCACTGAAGGCCGCGCGCTGTTCTGCTGCGCCACGGCCGCCACCGACGTCACCATCGAAGTGCGCGAAGTGCACGGCGCGGGCGATGTCCCCATCAAGAAGATCCCATGCCGCGTCGCGTCGCTGGAAAAGGCCGCGC
Organism: Burkholderiaceae bacterium; assembly: GCA_028871175.1. Lineage (GTDB taxonomy): Bacteria > Pseudomonadota > Gammaproteobacteria > Burkholderiales > Burkholderiaceae > Ralstonia > Ralstonia condita. Next base: position 643 of record JAGWNU010000036.1, read on the forward strand.
CGGACGTCACCATCGTCAAGCTGCAACTGCCTGCCACCGAGCGTATGCAATTTCTGGCCGGACAGTACGTGGAATTCCTCCTGCGCGACGGCAAGCGCCGCAGCTACTCGATCGCCAACCCGCCGCACGACGACGGCCCGATCGAGCTGCATATCCGCCACATGCCGGGCGGCGCGTTCACCGACTACGTGTTCGGCGCCAAGGAGGGTGCCCCAGCCATGAAGGAGCGCGACATCCTGCGCTTCGAGGGTCCGCTGGGCAGCTTCTTCCTGCGTGAAGAATCCGACAAGCCGATCATCCTGCTGGCCTCGGGCACGGGTTTCGCGCCCATCAAGGCGATCATCGAGCATGCCCAGTTCATCGGCAGCACGCGCCCGATGACGCTGTACTGGGGCGGCCGCCGCCCGCAAGACCTGTACATGCACGCCAAGGCCGAAGAATGGGCGCGCACGCTGCCGAACTTCACCTACGTGCCGGTCGTCTCCAACGCCCTGCCCGAAGATGCCTGGACAGGCCGTACCGGCTTCGTTCACCAAGCCGTGATGGCCGATCACCCAGACCTGTCGGGCCACGAGGTCTATGCCTGCGGTGCGCCGGTGGTGATCAACTCGGCCCGTGCGGACTTTGCTGCCCAGTGCGGGATGCACCCGGACGCATTCTTCGCCGACTCGTTCACTTCCGAGGCGGACCTGCATCCGGCTGGGTGATCGTTGCGCGAATCCATACAGTGTCAAATTTCATTTTGACTTGACTTGGTATCCGTCTTATTCTTGCGCCTTATGAACCAAGCTCTGCACCTCCGACGCCGCCGTACGCTGCTCCCTCCGGGAAGCCTCGCGGCTGTCTGCTGATTGCACGTATCGGTTCACAGGATTCGACGATCACAAGGCCACGGGCTCACCCCGTGGCCTTTGTCTTTTTCCAACAGCGCTTTTGCGACCTTTTCATCTTCCTGCCGCCTTTCTCTGGAGCTTTTGCCATGGCGTTTGCTGACTACCCCGTCCAGTCCCTGATGTACATCACCAACCGGCCCGAGATCGTCTTCACCGAAGGCAAGGGTTCGTGGCTGACGGATCACAACGGCAAGCGATATCTGGATTTCGTGCAGGGCTGGGCGGTCAACTGCCTGGGCCACTGCAACGACGGCATGATCGAAGCGCTGAACACGCAGGCCAGGAAGCTCATCAACCCGAGCCCCGCCTTCTACAACGAACCGATGGCCAAGCTGGCCGGCCTGCTGACCGCGCACAGCTGTTTCGACAAGGTGTTCTTCGCCAACAGCGGCGCTGAGGCCAACGAGGGCGCCATCAAGCTCGCCCGCAAGTGGGGCAAGAAGCATAAGAACGGCGCGTTCCAGATCATCACGTTCGACCACAGCTTCCACGGCCGCACGCTCGCCACCATGAGCGCATCGGGCAAGGCGGGCTGGGACACCATCTTCGCCCCGCAGGTGCCGGGCTTCCCGAAGGCCATCCTGAACGACATCGCCTCGGTGGAAGCGCTCATCACCGACGAGACTGTCGGCGTGATGCTGGAGCCGGTGCAAGGCGAAGGCGGCGTGCTGCCGGCCACGCCGGAATTCATGCAGCAACTGCGCGCGCTGACCAAGAAGCACAAGATTCTGTTGATCGTTGATGAAGTGCAAGCCGGTTGCGGCCGCTGCGGCACCCTCTTCGCCTACCAGCTCTCGAACATCGAGCCGGACATCATGACGCTGGGCAAGGGCATCGGCGGCGGCGTGCCACTGTCGGCACTGCTGTGCACGGATGAAGTTGCCAGCTTCGAGGCCGGCGACCAGGGCGGCACATACAACGGCAACCCGCTGATGACGGCCGTTGGCTGCTCGGTGATCGAGCAACTCCTGGCGCCGGGCTTCCTGGCGGGCGTGCAGGAGCGCGGCGCTTACCTGCGCAAGCAACTGCTGCAACTGACCGAAGAATTCGGCCTGGCAGGCGAGCGCGGTGAAGGCCTGCTGCGCGCCCTGCTCCTCGGGAAGGACATCGGCGGCCAACTGGTGGAAGCCGCTCGCGAGATGAACCCGACCGGCCTGCTGCTGAATGCCCCGCGCCCCAACATCCTGCGCTTCATGCCTGCGCTGAACGTGACGACCGAAGAGATCGACACGATGATCGGCATGCTGCGCACGCTGCTGAAAGCACACGCCTAAAACGCATCGCATGACCCCGGGGGCGGCGCGCAATGCGTCGCCCTTCATCGCCCCATCGCTGCTCCCACTCTGAGGTTTGCCATGGCCTTGACGCGAGACGTTCCGGCCACGGGGATCGTGTTGTCTGATGATTCCGCGTGGCTCCCATTGGACGACATCTACGACTTCCTCTCGCAGGAAACGTATTGGGCCCACGGCCTGCCGCGCGACGTGTTCGAACGATCGATCGCGAACTCGCTGTGCCTAGGCGCGTATCGACAAGCCGACGATGGCTCGCATGGTGACCTTGTGGGTTTTGCGCGCGTCATCACCGATCGTGCGACGTTCGCTTACCTGTGCGATGTGTTCGTGCTACCGGATTGGCGTGGGAAAGGCATCTCGCACGCGCTGATGGATTTCCTGCGCGAGCACCCTGAGTTGCAGACCCTGCGCCGCACAGTGCTGGTGACAACGGGCGCCGACTGGCTTTATCGCAAGCATGGCTTTACCGATGTGCCCGAGGGCGTCGGCTTCATGCAATTGCACCGGCCGAACCTCTACACAGCCGCATCTGCCTGAAACGTGGGGCACGCGCAAAGAAAAAGCCCCGCAATTGCGGGGCTTCTTCGTGGTGCTTGAGGGTGCTTACTCGCCCAGGTAGGCGGCACGCACCTTCGGATCGTCCAGCATCTGCTTGGCATCGCCGCTCATGGTGATGAGACCGGAGTCCATCACGTAGCCGCGGTGCGCAGCCTGCAGCGCCAGGCGTGCGTTCTGCTCGACGAGCAGCACGGTCACGCCTTGCGCCGAGATGTCGCGCACGACCTCGAAGATCTTCTCCACCATGATCGGGGAGAGACCCATCGACGGCTCGTCCAGCAGCAGCAGCTTCGGTTGGCTCATCAGCGCACGCGCCATGGCCAGCATCTGCTGCTCACCGCCCGACATCGTGCCGGCCAGCTGGTTTGCACGTTCCTTCAGGCGCGGGAAGATGCCGAACATGCGGTCGATGTCGGCCTTGATGTTAGCCTCGTCGTTGCGCGTGAAGGCACCCATCTGCAGGTTCTCGACGATGGTCATGCGCGCGAACACGCCGCGGCCTTCCGGCACCATCGCCAGGCCCTGCTTGAGCAGGTTGTAGCTCGGCACGCCCTTGATGGACTTGCCGAGATACTGCACGTCACCGCCGGCCCAGCCCTGCAGGCCGGTGATGGCCTTCATGGTGGTCGTCTTGCCGGCGCCGTTGGCACCGATCAGCGTGACCAGCTCACCTTCGCGAATCTCCAGATCCACGCCCTTGACCGCCTGGATGCCGCCGTACGCGACCTTCAGGCTGTCGATCTTCAACATTACTGGTTTCATATTCCGTTCCTCTGCGTCAGTGCGCTGACGCGCCGAGGTAGGCCTCGATCACGGCGGGGTTGCTCTGCACTTCCTGCGGCAGGCCTTGTGCGATCACCTTGCCGTAATCCAGCACGGTCAGGCGGTTGCACAGGCCCATCACCAGCTTCACATCGTGCTCGATCAGCAGGATGGTCTTGCCGTCGGAACGGATCTTGTCGAGCAGGCCACGGAGCTCCACTTTTTCCGTGGCGTTCATGCCGGCAGCCGGCTCGTCCAGGGCCAGCAGCTTGGGCTGCGTGGCCAGGGCACGTGCGATCTCCAGGCGACGCTGGTGACCGTACGACAGGTTGCGCGCCGTGTAGTTGGCATACTTGCCGATGCCGACGTAGTCCAGCAGGTCGTGCGCCCAGTCTTCGATGGACTGCTCTTCCTCGCGTGCCGCCTTGGTGCGGAACACCGCGCCGATCAGGCCGGCCTTGGTACGCACGTGGCGGCCGACCATGACGTTCTCCGCCGCAGTCATGTCGCCGAACAGGCGGATGTTCTGGAACGTGCGTGCGATACCGGCCTTGGCCACCTCATGCACGGCGGTCGGCTGGTAGGGGAGGCCGCCCAGCACGAATTCGCCGGCGTCGGGGGTGTACAGGCCCGTGATGACGTTGAAGAACGTGGTCTTGCCGGCGCCGTTCGGGCCGATCAGGCCGTAGATCTCGCCTTCACGGATTTCCAGGTTCACGTCGGATAGCGCTTGCAGGCCGCCGAATCGCTTGCTGACTCCTCGGATCGAGAGGAGGACGTTGTTATTGCTCATATGCGTGCCTCCATCAGATGCGGGACAACCCACCGACCCGCGCCTTCTGCGGACGGTCTTCCTTGCGCGGCGAGGGCCACAGGCCCGCAGGGCGATACAGCATCACCACCACCATCGCCAGGCCGAAGAGCAACTGACGCAGCACTTCCGCTTCCACGATCACATGGCCAAACAGCTTGTTCTGGATCGGCTCGGCCAGGGCACGCAGCAGTTCCTGGAAGCCCACCAGCAGGATGCCGCCCAGGATCACGCCCGGGATATGGCCCATGCCGCCCAGCACCACGATCGCCAGAATGTAGATCGACTCCCACAGCACGAACGATTCCGGCGACACAAAGCCCTGGAACGACGCGAACATCGCACCCGACACGCCGCCGAACGACGCACCCATGGCAAACGCCAGCAACTTGATGTTGCGGGTGTTGATCCCCATCGCCTTGGCAGCGATTTCGTCTTCACGGATGGCAACCCAAGCACGGCCGATACGCGAGTTCTGCAAGCGCAGGCATACGATGATGATGATCGCGGCCAGGATCACGAACAGGTAGTAGTACATGTAGACCGAATCGAAGCGGATGCCGAAGAAATCGTGGCGCTTCGAAAAGTCGAACCCGAAGATCTTGACCGGCTCAATCAGGTTGATGCCCTTCGGACCGTTGGTGATGTTCACCGGGCGGTCGAGGTTGTTCATGAAGATCCGGATGATTTCACCGAAGCCAAGCGTCACGATGGCGAGATAGTCTCCGCGCAGCTTGAGCGTTGGCGCCCCCAGCAGGATCCCAAACAGCGCTGCCAAGCCCGCACCCAGCGGAATCACCCACCAGACGACGAGATGCAGCCCGTTGGGGAACAGCTGGTGGATCCATTCAAACTGGTTGGACAAGTGCGGCGAGCCCAGCAAGCCCATCATGTAGGCACCCACCGCGTAGAACGCGATGTAGCCCAGATCGAGCAGGCCGGCAAAGCCCACCACGATGTTCAGGCCGAGAGCCAGCATGATGTAGAGCAGTGCGAAGTCCAGCACGCGCACCCAGTAGTTGCCACCTGCGGCACCGACAATGAACGGTGCGAACAGGGCCAGGACCAGGAAGCCGTAGAGCGCAGCGCGCGTCTTCTTCGGTGCCTTGAATTCAGTTGCAGTTTCTGTCATGGCGCTCCCCTTCTTATGCACGGTCCGCAACGCGTTCGCCCATGATGCCGGACGGGCGGAACAGCAGCACGCCAATCAGCACGATGAACGCGAAGACATCCTGGTAGTTCGAACCGAACACACCGCCAGTCAGATCACCGATATAGCCCGCACCCAGTGCTTCGATCAGGCCCAGCAGCATGCCGCCCACCATGGCGCCCGCCAGGTTGCCGATACCACCCAGCACCGCGGCGGTAAACGCCTTCAGGCCGGGGATGAAGCCCATGTAGAAGTGAGCGTTGCCGTAGTTGGTCGCCATCATGACGCCGGCGACCGCAGCCATGGCAGCACCGATCATGAAGGTGGCGGAGATCACGAAGTTCGGGTTGACGCCCATCAGGCCTGCCACACGCTGGTTCTCGGCGGTGGCGCGCATGGCGCGGCCGAGCTTGGTGCGGTTGACCAGCAGGATCAGCCCGATCATCACCAGGATCGACACCACGATGATGGCGATTTCCTTGCCAGTGATGGTCGCCCCGGTCGAGCCGATGTCGATCGGGCTCGACGGCAAGAGCTCCGGGAAGCTCAGCGGGTTGCGCGACCAGATCATCATCGCCAGGGTCTGCAGCACGATCGACACGCCGATGGCGGTGATCAGCGGCGCCAGGCGCGGCGCGTTGCGCAGCGGCCGGTAGGCGACCCGTTCGATGGTGTAAGCGACGATGGCGCAAACCGGCATCGCAAACAGCAGCGCCAAGACCAGGGTGGCCCAGTCAGGCAGGTTGGGGAAGAACTTCTGGAGGAAGTTGATGGCGGTCAGCGCAGACATTGCGCCAATCATCAGAACATCGCCGTGAGCGAAGTTGATGATGCCGAGAATACCGTAGACCATGGTGTAGCCAAGTGCGATCAGCGCGTAAATGCTGCCGAGCACCAGACCGTTCACGATCTGCTGGATAAAGATATCCATGAGAACAGCTCCTGCTATGCCTTGCTTTGTTGTAGGCGACGGGATGACGTGCCCGCAAGGAATGCGATCAATCGGATGGGTAGGGTGAGATTGCTGGTAAGCGGCCTGCCGACGCACCCATGGTGAGGGTCTTGTGTAACTGGCGAGGCTATAAAAAACGGCACCGCAAGGGTAGGCGCGGTGCCGTTTTCAAGGGCGGTAACCCTTCGATTACATCTTCACAACGTCAAGAACGGTCTTCTTCTTGTCCTTGTAGTTGTACAGGGTGATGGAACCTTGCTTCAGGTCACCCTTATCGTCGAACGAGATGTTGCCGATCACGCCGTTGTAGTTGGTTGCCGGCATGGCAGCCAGGATCTTGGCCGGATCGGTCGAGTTGGCACGCTTCATCGCGTCGATGATCACGTTGACAGCGTCATACGTGAACGGTGCGTAGATCTGCACCGGCGTGTTGAAGCGCTCTTGGTACTTCTTCTCGAACTCGGCGCCCTTCTCCATCTTCGACAGCGCCAGGCCCGCTTCCGAGCACACGATGTTGTTGATCGCGTCGCCGGCCAGTTCAGCCACCTTGTCGGTACACACGCCATCGCCGCCGACGATCTTGGCCTTGATGCCCAGTTCCATGGCCTGCTTGGCGAACGGACCACCCGTGGCGTCCATGCCGCCATACATGATCACGTCCGGCTTCTTGCCCTTGATCTTGGTCAGAATGGCCTTGAAGTCGGTCGCCTTGTCGTTGGTCGCTTCACGCGCCACGACGTTCACGCCGTCTGCCTTCGCGGTCTTCTCGAACTCGTCAGCGAGGCCCTTGCCGTAGGCGGTGGCGTCATCAACGATTGCCACAGTCTTGGCGCCCAGGGTCTTGGCGGCGTAGTTGGCCAGTGCCGGACCTTGCTGTGCGTCGGTCGCGACCACGCGGTAGGTCGTCTTGAAGCCTTGCTTGGTGTAGTCGGGGTTGGTCGACGACGGCGAGATCTGCACGATGCCTGCATCGCTGTAGATCTTCGAGGCCGGGATCGACACGCCCGAGTTCAGGTGGCCGACGACGGCAACGACGTGCTCGTCAACCAGCTTCTGCGCCACGGCGGTGCCGGTCTTCGGGTCACCCGCATCGTCTTCACCGACCAGCTCCAGCTTGATCTTCTTGCCGTCGATGGTCAGGCCTTCCTTGTTGGCTTCTTCGACGGCCAGACGTGCGCCGTTTTCGTTGTCTTTGCCAAGGTGAGCAATACCGCCGGTGAGCGGTGCCGCGTGACCGATCTTGACGACGGTCTCGCCGCCGCCAGCAGCTGCGGCCGGAGCCGACGTTGCTGCAGGTGCAGCAGCTTGGTCTGCGGGCTTTTCCTCGTTCTTACCGCAAGCTGCTACGAGTGCCACGGCAGCCGCAAGCGGCAGAACTTTGGCAAACTTAATTTGCATGAGTGATCTCCTAGATCTCGCAAGAGCAAGGAGAGCGTCCTGCCTCCCGGCCGCTCCCCCCGCGCCGATTGTTTCAATTTGAAACGCGCGCATTGTATCCCCTTTTTTTGCGGATGCAATACGCGTCGCAACAACGTTTTTTGCAGTAACTACGCCGCTTTACGGGCTTTCCCCAATGCCCAAACAGGCGTCATTTCGCGCAGGCATTCGCGAATGGCGAGGAGCTTTATCAAGAAGCATGCCAGAGTAAGGGAAACCCCGTATCTGTGCGGGCTGGCGGGCGATATACACGGTAGAGCAAGGCTTCGCCGGCATTGGAGGCGATTTTGCGATGCACAAAAAGAAACGGCCACCCGAGTTAGAGTGGCCGTCTTTTAACCAAAAGCGCTTCATGCACCGCATTAGGGCGCACTATTGTTGTGCGCTTTTAAGTGGGCATTTACATAAAGGCATTCAATTCGTTTGAAGCCCCCTCGGAAGGGGGAAGGACATGTTTTCCTGAATCCCCTCGAGCGGACGGACGGTGCGCGCACCCAGCAGCTTGAGCCGATCGACAATCGACTGGGCCAACTCTTCCGGCGCTGAAGCGCCCGCCGTCAATCCCACGCGGCGTTTGCCCGCCACCCACTCCGGGCGGACCTGCTCGGGCGTGTCCACCATGTATGCGGGCACGCCCAGCTTCTCGGCCAGCTCGCGAAGACGGTTCGAGTTGGAACTGTTCGGGCTGCCGACCACGATCACCACTTCCACCTGGGGCGCCATGAACTTCACGGCATCCTGGCGGTTCTGCGTGGCGTAGCAGATGTCCTGCTTCTTCGGCTCGTGTACCGCGGGAAAGCGCGACTTGATCGCAGCGACAATTTCCTGGGTCTCGTCCACAGACAGCGTGGTCTGTGTCACATACGCGAGGCGCGTCGGGTCCCTCACCACGAGGTGCGCCACGTCCTCCACAGACTCGACCAGCAGCATGCCGTCATCGGCCTGGCCCATGGTGCCCTCCACTTCCGGGTGGCCCTTGTGCCCGATCATGATGATCTCGAAGCCCTGCGAGCGCATCTTCGACACCTCGACGTGCACCTTGGTGACCAGCGGGCACGTCGCGTCGAACACACGCAGGCCGCGCGCCTCGGCAGCTTCGCGCACCGCGCGCGACACGCCATGGGCGCTGAAGATGACCGTGCCGCCCACCGGCACGTCGTCGAGTTCCTGCACGAACACCGCGCCCTTGTTGCGCAGATCGCTCACCACGTAGGCGTTGTGGACGATCTCGTGACGCACGTAGATGGGCGCGCCGAACAGTTGCAGCGCGCGCTCGACGATCTCGATGGCGCGATCCACCCCAGCACAGAAGCCTCGCGGTTGCGCGAGCAGCACCTCGGCATCGGCCTGGGTGACGGGATCAACCGAGGCGTTCGTGGTCGTGCTCATTACAGAATGCCGATCAGCTGGACTTCGAACACGATCGTCTGACCAGCCAGCGGGTGATTGAAATCGAACAGCGCGGACGTCTCGCCGACTTCCTTCAGTACACCGGCATATTTGCCGCCGCTCGGCGCGTTGAACTCAACGAGATCGCCGGGCTGGTAGTCCTCTTCAAACGAAGAGTTCTCACGCAGCGTGGTCAGCGAGACACGCTGGAGCAGATCCGGATTGCGCGGCCCGAACGCGTGCTCGGGCGCCAGGCGGAATGTCGTGCGTTCGCCTTCGCGCATGCCGAGCAGCGCCTGCTCCAGCGTGGGCGCCAGCTGGCCCTGCCCGAGCAACAGCGTCGCAGGCTTGTCGCCAAAGGTGGTCACGATGTCCGTGTCGTTTTCCAGCGCGATGCGGTAGTGCAGCGTCAGATAGGAATCCGGCCCAACCACCTTGCCTGCGCTGCCCGGCGTCCCCGCGGACGCCTCGTTCACCAAATTTTGCACGTTGAACCCGCTTGACCAAAAAGTAACCCGCTATTGTACGTCAGCCCCCTTCCTCTCGACCGATGCAGCTTGCGCAGCACAGGAAGGAATGGCGCCCCCCACACCGATCTTTTCTCTATGGCAATCGTCGACTGGCCTGCCCACGAGCGGCCCCGCGAAAAACTGCTCGCCCATGGCCCCGCCGCGCTCTCCGACGCAGAACTGCTGGCCATCTTCTTACGCGTGGGGATGCCTGGAAAAACCGCGGTCGACCTGGCACGCGAGCTTCTGTCGCATTTCGGCTCGCTGGGGCGGCTGTGCCATGCGTCGCGACAAGAATTCTCGTCGATCAACGGCATGGGGCCCGCCAAGTACGCGCAACTGCATGCGTTGCTGGAGGTCGCCCGGCGCGCCCTGAAGGAAGAGATCTCGCATGGGCAGACCTTCGAGTCCTCCCAAACCGTGAAGGACTACCTGCGCTTGACGCTTGGCCACCGCCCGCACGAAGTGTTCGCCTGCCTGTTCCTTGACGTGCGACACCGGCTGATCGCCCTGGAAGAACTGTTTCGCGGCACGTTGACGGAAGCCCGCGTCTACCCGCGGGAGATTGCCAAGCGTGCGCTGCATCACAACGCGGCTGCCGTCATCCTGGCGCACAACCACCCCAGCGGCCACGCCGAACCGAGCGCATCCGATATCACCCTGACCAAAGAGCTGTGCCGCGCGCTGGCCCTGTTGGACGTGATCGTCCTGGATCACATGATCGTTTGCCGCGCCTCGGTATACGGCTTCCTCGAACACGGCCAGATGTAGCGCTGGCGCCGCACCACACCCCCTCCAACCCCAATCCATTGATCTCTTTGATTTCTCAGCGGTTTTGTGTGTATAATCCGCGTTTCGCTGAAGTGTCCCACCTCTACAGTGGCGCTGCGCATGGTTTAAGTCCTACGCGCCCGGTCGCAAACTGTAGTCATACGAATCAAGTTAGGAGTGCTCCATGGCACGCGTCTGTCAAGTGACCGGGAAAGCGCCGATGGTCGGCAATAACGTTTCCCACGCCAACAACAAGACCAAGCGCCGTTTTCTGCCGAACCTGCAGAATCGCCGCTTCTGGGTTGAATCCGAAAACCGCTGGGTGAGCCTGCGCGTCTCGAACGCCGGTCTGCGCCTGATCGATAAAAAAGGCATCGACGAAGTGCTCGTGGATCTGCGCGCACGCGGCGAAGTCTAACTAGGAGTTCATCATGGCCAGCAAAGGCGGACGCGACAAGATCAAGCTGGAATCGACCGCAGGTACGGGTCATTTCTACACGACCACCAAGAACAAGCGCACCAAGCCGGAAAAGATGGAGATCATGAAGTTTGATCCCGTCGCCCGCAAGCACGTCGCTTACAAGGAAACCAAGATCAAGTAATCCACGCGATTGCCTGCCTTGTTTCCGCCGGCACGACCGGCACCGAGAAACCCGCCCCGTGGCGGGTTTTTTGTTGCCCTCCGCGCGGCGCGAGCTGGGGTGTACACTGCTCTTCTTTTCGATTGACACGCGACTGTGCTGGCTCGCTGCCGCGTGTATCCAACGTCTCGCGTCTCATGAATTACGATGTTGCCGTCGTCGGCAGCGGCCTGGCGGGCCTGACCGTCGCCCTGCACCTCGCCGATCACCGCCGCGTGGTCGTCATCAGCAAACGCAGCTTGCCGGAAGGCGCCAGCGACTGGGCACAGGGCGGCATCGCAGCCGTGCTCGATTCAAGCGATAGTCATGACGAGCACGTCGACGACACGCTCATTGCCGGCGCCGGCCTGTGCGACGAGGCAGCAACGCGCTATATCGTCGAGAACGGGCGCGCCGCCATTGAATGGCTGATCGGCCACGGCGTGCCCTTCACCCGCGACGAGCAGGCCGAACTCGGCTTCCACCTGACACGCGAGGGCGGCCATCGCCATCGCCGCATCATCCACGCGGCAGACGCCACCGGGCATGCCGTGGTGACGACGCTGGTGGCAAAGGTGCGCAACCACCCCAATATCACCCTGCTGGAAGACCACTTCGCGATCGACCTGATCACGGATGCGAAACTGGGTCTGCCCGGCATGCGCTGCCACGGCCTGTACGTGCTGGATGCTGCATCAGGCCACGTCCAGACGCTCACTGCCAACCACACCGTGATGGCAACGGGCGGCGCAGGCAAGGTTTACCTCTACACGACGAATCCGGACACGGCCAGTGGCGACGGCATTGCCATGGCCTGGCGCGCAGGCTGTCGCGTGGCGAACATGGAGTTCATCCAGTTCCATCCGACGTGCCTGTATCACCCGTTCGCCAAATCGTTCCTGATTACCGAGGCGGTACGCGGCGAGGGCGGCAAGCTGATCCTGCCCGACGGCACGCGCTTCATGCCCGCGCACGATGAACGCGCCGAACTGGCACCACGCGACATCGTTGCCCGCGCCATCGATTTCGAAATGAAGAAGCGCGGCCTGGACTGCGTGTACCTCGACATCAGCCACCAGAGCCCCGAATTCCTCAAGGAGCACTTCCCGACCATCCTGGCACGCTGCATGGAGCTGGGCATCGACATCACACGCCAGCCGATCCCGGTCGTTCCGGCCGCCCACTACACGTGCGGCGGCGTGGTGACCGACCACCTCGGGCGCACGGACATCGCGGGCCTGTATGCGGTTGGCGAGACGGCCTACACCGGGCTGCACGGCGCCAATCGGCTTGCCAGTAATTCGCTGCTGGAATGCATGGTGATCGGGCGTGGCGCAGCGGAAGACATCCTTGCGCAACCGCAATCGAAGGCGGCTCCGGTACATGTGCCCGCATGGGACGAAAGCCGCGTGACGGATGCCGACGAGGAAGTCGTCGTCTCGCACAACTGGGACGAGCTGCGCCGCATGATGTGGAATTACGTCGGCATCGTCCGCACGAACAAGCGGCTCGAGCGCGCGCAGCACCGCATTGCCCTGCTGCGTGAAGAGATTACCGAGTACTACGCTAACTTCCGTGTCAGCGCCGACCTGCTCGAGCTGCGCAATCTTGTTGAAGTGGCCTCGCTCATCGTGGACAGCGCGCTGTCCCGCCATGAGAGCCGCGGGCTGCATTTCTCGCGCGACTACCCCGAGACGCTACCCAAGGCCCTGCCGACGGTCATGCAGCCGACACATCGGCAGATTGCACGCAGGGGCTGAGCCTTATTCGACGATGCGCAGCGAGTAATCGGTCGCGCGCACGTCCTTCGTGAGCGCGCCAACCGAGATACGGTCCACGCCCGTCTCTGCAAACGCGCGGATCGTGTCGATATTCACGCCGCCGGACACTTCCAGCAGCGCCCGGCCCGCTGTCAGGCGCACGGCCTCCCGCATCGCCTCGGTATCGAAGTTGTCGAGCAAGACGGACGTTGCGCCTGCCCCCAGCGCTTCATCGAGTTGCGCGAGCGTTTCCACTTCCACCTGGATCGGTACGCCTGCATTGAGCGCCTGGGCGGCGCGCAGGACCGCCGTCACACCACCGGCGGCAGCGATGTGGTTTTCCTTGATCAGGATGCCGTCATACAGCGCCAGGCGCTGGTTTTCACCGCCGCCGATGCGTACCGAATACTTCTGTGCAAGGCGCAGCCCGGGAAGCGTCTTGCGCGTATCCAGCACGCGAGCGCGCGTGCCTGCGATGACCTGGGCATAACGCGACGTGGCAGTTGCCACGCCGGAAAGCAACTGCAGGAAGTTCAGCGACGGACGCTCGGCCGTCAACAGGGAACGCGCGGGCCCTTCGATCTCGCAGACCACCGAATCCGGCGCCATGACGTCACCTTCGTGCTGACGCCAGGTCACGCGAAGCGCGGGGTCCACTGCCTGCATGCATGCGTCGAACCAGGGCGTGCCGCACAACACGGCGCGCTCTCGCACGATCACGCGGGCGCGCACTCGACGATCCGAGGGCACCAGCAAGCCGGTCCGGTCGCCCGTGCCGACATCCTCCGCAATGGCTGAGGCCACGTTGGCAGCCAGCGCCTCGCGCAGCGCCGGACCGAAGCTGTCGAAAATCGCCTGTGCCGCGCTCGCGTTCATTTGGGTTGCCGTCATGCCGGGCCGATTCCTTGGAAGAGTTGTGCACTGGCCGCCAGGTCGCCCTGCGGTCGAACCACGGCCTTCTCGCGCGCGGCAAAGTCCAGCATGCGATCGATGCAGACGACGGCCTGCTTACCGATGGCCGGATCGACATGGATTTCGTTCCGACCGGTTTCCAGCACTTCGGCCAGGTTTGTCAAAGCGTTCATCGCCATCCAGGGGCAATGCGCGCAGCTCTTGCAGGTCGCGCTGTTACCGGCCGTCGGTGCCTCGATGAACCGCTTGCCAGGGGCTGCCAAACGCATCTTGTGAAGGATGCCGTTATCGGTCGCAACGATGAACGCATTGGCTGACAGCGACTGCGCTGCCGCAATCAACTGGGAGGTCGACCCCACCACGTCCGCCTGCGCCACCACCGACTCCGGCGATTCCGGATGCACAAGAATTTTCGCGTCCGGGTGTTCGGCACGGAGCAGGTCAAGCTCCACACCCTTGAACTCGTCGTGCACCAGGCACGAACCCTGCCAGAGCAGCATGTCGGCACCGGTCTGCTTCTGGATGTAGCTGCCGAGATGCCGGTCGGGTGCCCACAGGATCTTCTTTCCCTGCGCGTGGAGGTATTGCACGATCTTCAAGCCGATGGAGGATGTCACCATCCAATCCGCACGCGCCTTTACGGCCGCGCTGGTGTTGGCGTAGACGACCACGGTACGGTCCGGATGCGCATCACAAAACGCGGCAAATTCGTCCGGCGGGCAGCCCAGGTCCAACGAGCACGTCGCGTCCAGGTCAGGCATCAGCACGGTCTTTTCGGGGCTCAGGATCTTGGCAGTCTCGCCCATGAAGCGAACCCCGGCCACGACCAGCGTCTTGGCCGAATGGTCGCGGCCAAAGCGCGCCATTTCCAATGAATCCGACACGCAGCCGCCCGTCTCCTCGGCCAGATCCTGCAAATCGGCATCGACGTAGTAATGCGCGACCAGCACGGCCTCGCGTTCCTTGAGGAGGCGCTTGATGCGGGCCTTCAGGGTGTCTCGCTCTTCGCGCGACAGCACGGGCGGCACCTTGGCCCAGGCGTGGGCGACACAGCTGGCACCGGATTGCGCCTCGGTGAGCATGTCCGGGCGCTCGAATTCAACCGTCTTGATGTGGGCTTCCATGGTGGTCTCCCCGTCCGGCAGGGCGCCAAGAAACAGGCTCGGCAATGAAACGGACGGTGTATGAGGAGGACTCGCGCCGCGATGCGTTGTCGCAGCTTCTTAAGGCGATGAGTTGGGGGCAGTTTACCCAAAAGAAAAGCCCCGCTGCGGAGCGGGGCTTCACCTATGAAACAGAAAGATCAGGCGTAGCGGCGCAGGCGCACGGCAAACTCCTGCAGCGCGTGGATACCGCTTTCCTCCGCGCGCTTGCACCATTCCTGCAGTTGGCTCAACAACTGCTCGCGCGACGCATTCGAGCGGCTCCACAGGGCGCCGAGCTCGCGGCGCATCTCGACGAATGTGTGCAGGGACGAGTGGTCCGACACGATTTGCGAGAGCTGCTCGCGTTGCGGCGCGCCGAGCTTGGCTTCGTCGCGGTGGAACCACTTGCGCGCCGGCTTGAGTGCGCGATATTCAACATCGCGGGATGCCTTCATCTTCGCCAGTTCCTGCCGATAGGCCAGCTTGACGGTCTTGGCATAGCGCGCCATCACGTCGTAGCGGTTGGCGATAATGGCTTCCAGGGTGTTCTGGTCAACCGGCTTCGCATCCACAAAACGTGCTTTTGGCGCAACTTTCTTGACTTTGGCCAGACCCATGATTTCCAGGGCGCGGATATAGCCCCAGCCCACGTCGAACTCGTACCACTTGATCGAGAACTTGGCCGACGTGGCATACGTGTGGTGATTGTTGTGCAGTTCCTCACCACCGATGATCAGGCCCCACGGAAACACGTTGGTCGAAGCGTCTTCGCAGTCGAAGTTGCGATAGCCCCAGTAGTGGCCCAGGCCATTGATGATGCCGGCGGCGTGGATCGGGATCCAGAGCATCTGCACGGCCCACACCGTCAACCCGAGCGCGCCGAACATCAGCACGTCCAGGATCAGCATCAGGCCTACGCCCTGCCAGGTGAACTTCGAATACAGATTGCGTTCGATCCAGTCATCAGGCGTGCCATGACCGAACTTCTGGATGGTTTCCTTGTTCTTGGCCTCGGCGCGGTAGAGTTCGGCGCCTTCCAGCAAAACCTTCCGGATGCCGCGGGTCTGCGGGCTGTGCGGGTCGTCTTCGGTCTCGCACTTGGCGTGGTGCTTGCGGTGGATGGCAGTCCATTCCTTCGTAACCATGCCGGTGGTCAGCCACAACCAGAAGCGGAAGAAATGCGCGGGAATCGGATGCAGGTCCAGCGCACGATGGGCCTGGCTACGGTGCAGAAAAATCGTAACGCCCGCGATGGTGATGTGTGTGACCACCAGCGTAAAAATCAGGATTTGCCACCAGGCCCAATTCAGGATGCCGTTAGCAAGAAAATTCAGGGTGGAGTCGATCAAAGCACTCTCCGGGGTCAACTCGGGGTCATAGAAACAGCCTGGTTCGAAACGGCCGAGGCTGAATCTTCAGGCCATCCGCTGTCGCTGGATCGCGACAAGGAGGTCGTCTGGGCGCGGTATTGGGTGTCAGCACCTGGCTTGCGCGTCACATAGCCGGCTTCATGCCAATGCTATTTATATGACGTCCGCAACTCCGCAATGCAAGCCATTCGCGGCACTTTGCCGCAAGTAGCAAGCCACCGCCGCGGAGCCGTCTCTTTCTTTGCAAGAGTATTCATGATTCTAACCGAATACCCCTTATGAATCATGGGGGAAAACCGCAGATTTGACCCAGGACAAGGGGGCACCGTTGCGCCCCTTCCTGCGCTAGGCAGAGACGGAAGGCCCGGCAGACGAGGCGCCAAGGTCACTCCTTGCGGCCGAAGAGGGCTCCGTCGCCCCCAGCACGCGCACCTCACGCTGCGGGAAGGGAATCTCGATTCCCGCCGCCTTGAAGCGACGATAGATTGCCCGGTTCAAATCGGACTGCACGCCGAGCTTGCCGTTGTGCGGATCGTTGATCCACACGCCGAGTTCGTACTCGATGCCGCTATCGGCAAAGAGCACCAGGAAGGCGGCAGGCGCAGGGTCTGTGAGTACGCGCGGGATGCCCTCGGCGCATGCCACCAGCAGGGCCAGTACCGTTTCCGGTTCGGCCGCGTATGAAGCCTGCACGCGCACCGCGACTCGCACGGTGCCGCGTTCGTTGTGGTTCTGCACCGCTTGGGCGACCATCAACTCGTTCGGCACCAGCGTGTCGCCATCACCGTTGCGCACGACGGTGTAGCGCGTGCGGATCTGCGTCACGATGCCAGTGAAGCTGCTCACCGTGATCTGGTCGCCAAGCTTGAGTGAGCGCTCCAGCAGGATGATGAAGCCCGAGACGTAGTTACTCGCGATCTTCTGCAAGCCGAAACCCAGGCCGACCCCAAGCGCACCTCCGAATACCGACAGGACCGTCAGGTCGATGCCCACCAGCGACAAGCTCAGCAGCAAGGACACCAGCAGCAGCGCCGCCTTGGCGACACGCGAAAGCACCACCTTCAGGTTGGCGTCCAATGCCGAAGCGCGCGTGATGCGGCTGTCCAGCCATGAGCCAAACCACATCGCGACGAGCACCGTGAGGAGAATCCACACCGCGCCCATCAGCATGGCTGCCAGGCTGACTTTCTGTTTACCACCCACGGCAAACCGGATGCTATCGAGGTAATCGATCACATCCCCGAGCACGCCGAGCACGTAGAGCACCATGCCGATCCACATCAGCGTGGTGAGGACGCGCTCCACCAGCACCAGCATCCCGTGCAACTCGCCGTTCGCAGAGAGCACGCGACGCAGCACGTAGAAGGCGAGGTACAGCATCGCCAGGCTGAACAGCGGCACCGCGGCCAACCGGAACACGCTGATCGGCATGGTGCCCACCAGCGCATAACGCGCGCCCAGCACCAGCAGCCAGCCGAACAGCGGGAACATCGCCCGCTCCAGGCTCGACCACGCGAAGCGCAGCGCAAAGGTGTCGTCGACATGGCGGGTACGCAAGCGCCGTACGATGGGCCGTGCAATCAGCCAGGCAGCCGCCAGCAAAGCCGCCAGTACACCGAGTTGCCAGATGAAGCGTGGGCCGCCGAGGTCGGAGACGATGTCGCCGATCATATGGCCCAATGCAATGTGGTTCAGGGGAAAGCCATTCATCGGAAACCGCGCCTATTGCGCGCGATAGGGCAGCGCATCGCCCGCGTGCTTTTGCCAGTTGGCGGCATAGCGCTGCGCAAGGTCGGGATCGCCTCGCACGATCAGCACGTTTTCAGCGTTGCCGCGCTGCGCGGTCTGCGTGAAGTTGAAGCTGCCGGTCACCAGCACCGGATGCGCGCCGCGCGGGTCGATCACGATGACCTTGTTGTGGGCGTTCTTGTACCGGACCTCCAGCAAGACCGGAATGCCCGCGTTGGCAATGTCGGGCACGCGACTGCCATTCGCGCGCATCATCTGCTCGCGGTCAGCCAGTACCCGCACGTCCACGCCGCGCTGGTGCGCCGACAACAACGCCCGCACGATCGCCTTGTTGGACAGCAGATACGCCTGCACCAGCACTTGCTCGCGTGCCTGATCGATGGCATCGGCCAGGAGGCCTTCGATATCGTCGTCGGGCGTAAAGGCAGCCTGGACCGTGCCCTTGGCGGGGAGCACCGGCGGCGTACCACGCGCCTGCGCGACGCCACCTGCGCCACACGCCAGGACGACAGCCAGCAGCCAACCCCATTGGCGCGCCTTCATGCGCGGCGCTCCAGCACCGCCGCGAAGAAGCCATCGGTCTGATGCACGTGCGGGTAGAGCTCCAGATAGGCACCCATTTCCAACGGAATCTTCTGCGCGGCGAGCACCTCGCCGGCAGGCACGAGCACGAAGTCATCATGCGCGGCCAGGAACTGTTCGACCACCTGCTGGTTCTCGCGCGCGAGCACGCTGCAGGTTGCATAGACCAGACGGCCGCCCGGCTTCAGCAGGCGCGCAGCCGACGCCAGGATCGATTGCTGCTTGGCCGACATTTCTTCGATGGCCTGGGCGGATTGGCGCCACTTCAGGTCTGGATTGCGGCGCAGTGTGCCGAGCCCGCTGCAAGGCGCATCGACCAGCACGCGATCGATCTTGCCGGCCAGACGCTTGACCTTGGCATCGTGCTCGCTGTCGATCCGGCTCGGATGGACGTTGGACAAACCGCTGCGCGCCAGCCGGGGGCCAAGATTCGACAACCGCTTTTCCGACACGTCGAAGGCGTACAGACGCCCAGTCGAGCGCATTGCAGCGCCAATGGCCAGCGTTTTACCGCCAGCGCCCGCGCAGAAGTCGACCACCATCTCGCCACGCTTGGGCGCCAACAGCTGGCACAGCAACTGGCTGCCCTCATCCTGCACTTCGACCGTGCCATTGGTGAAGATGTCGAGCTTGTTCAGCGCCGGCTTGCCTGCCAGGCGGATGCCCACCGGCGACAGCGGTGCCGCAGCGCTCTCGATACCGGCTTCGGCCAGCGTGGCGAGCACCCCGTCGCGATCGCCCTTGAGGGTATTCACCCGCAGGTCCAGCGGTGCGGGAGCCAGCCACGCCTGGGCCAGCGCTCCGGTGAAATCCGCGCCATGCTGCGCGACCAATGCGTCA
The DNA here is from genome assembly GCA_028871175.1 of Burkholderiaceae bacterium. Lineage (GTDB taxonomy): Bacteria > Pseudomonadota > Gammaproteobacteria > Burkholderiales > Burkholderiaceae > Ralstonia > Ralstonia condita. Next base: position 20,148 of record JAGWNU010000036.1, read on the forward strand.
AACAGCCAATCCGGCAGATTGGCGCGCACGCGCGGCGCCAGGGCTTCGCGGTCGCGCATTGCCCAACGATCCAGCCATTCCGCTTCAGCCGGACTCAGGAACGGGGCGATGGCGTCACGGCCAGCGGTCTGCAGCAGGCCGAGCAACACCAGGCGGCGGCGCGCCGGGCCGGTGCCGCTTTCGGCAAACTGGCCGAATTCCACCTTGCGACGCAATACCGCAAAGGCCGCTTCGGCAATGATGCCGCGCTCGCGATGGCCAAGCTCGTGATGCTCACGGAAGTACTGGCTGACGACCATGTCGGCCGGTGCAGCAAAGTGCAGCAGCCGCGCGAGCACCTTGTCCAAATGCTCCAGATGACTACCGTGCACACCGGTACGCGGGCGAGGCGCACTGCCCTGCGGCCGCTTGCCCTGCGGCGCCCGATACCATCCTCCGCCGGAGGTGGGACGCTGTTTGCCTGTCGCGTTGCCACGCGGGCGCTGACGTTCCTGGCTCATGCTACCTCCGCGGCGTCCGCGCCAATCACGAGTTGCGAGGCATCCGGCGACACCCGGACCACCCCCTGATCAAGGCTCAAGCGCCCCTCCACAAACCAGCGCACGGCGCGCGGATAGATCACATGTTCCTGCGTCAGCAGCCGTGCGGCGAGCGTATCCGGTGTGTCGCTCTGACGGACCTCGATGGCTGCCTGCAGCACGATCGGGCCGTGGTCTAGCTCGGCGGTCACGAAATGGACCGTCGCACCGTGAACCTTCACGCCTACGGCAAGCGCCTGCTCGTGCGTGTGCAGGCCCGGAAAACAGGGCAACAGCGACGGATGAATGTTCAGCATGCGTCGCTCGTAGTGCTTCACGAAACCGGCAGTCAGGATGCGCATGAAGCCGGCAAGCACAACCAGATCGGGCGAGAAGCCGTCGATTGCTTGCGCCAGGGCCGCATCAAAGCTCTCGCGGTCCGGATAACCCTTGTGGTCCACGACCGCGGTGGCAATGCCATGCGAGGCCGCAAACCCGAGCCCCGCAGCATCCGGGCGATTGGAGATGACGGCAGCAATCCGGCCCGGCCAGCCTTCGGATTGGCATGCGCGAACGATGGCTTCCATATTGGAGCCCCGCCCGGAAATCAGAATGACGATGTTTTTCATCGCGGCATTTTATCAAGTGTGCCGCATTCCCCCCATGAAAATGCGGTGTGACGCCTGCATGGCCACGTGGCAGGGAGTTTTGGCATGAGCGTGGTATTTAGCCGACGCGTGATGGAAAAACCCTGCCGCGCCAGCAAAAACGGCGGGCCTAACGTTGGCGCGCCATGCCGCGCTCTGATAATCTCAACACCATAAATGTCCGCGCGCCCGGGGGTCGGGTGTGCTGCCAGCGATGGTTCGGCGCATACCCGCTTCGAATCGTCTCGCGCTGCAACATCGCGTGGACCATGACCGTGACGGCTGACCGGAGCCACAAGCCCGGAAGCCACCGCCCGCGCCGGGCCGGCACGCGTACAACAACAAGAGGGCAGTGCCCTCACCGGGGAATAAGAATGACGAGCTCGCTGCGTAGCCTGCTGGTGGTTGACGACCACCCTCTCGCCTTGTCTGGCACCACCACCTTTCTTGCACAAGCCCTGCCTGAAGTTCAGGTGCACGCAGCCATCGGTCGCCGCCAGGCGCTGGCACTGGTCGACGACGGCGTGCGCCCGGACGTCGTCCTGCTCGACGTCTGGCTGTCGGATTGCACGGGCTTCGACGCCATGCGCGAACTGCGCGGCAAGCTGCCTGAAGCGCGCTTTGCCTTCATGTCTGCCGAGAACACGCCGGAGATCGTCGCCAAGGCGCAGGCCCTGGGCGCCATCGGATTCATCGGCAAGCATGCCGACGCGCACGCGTTCTCCAAAGCCGTGGCGGGCATCTTCGGCGGCGACACGTCGTTTCCGACGGAAGACGATCTGGGCGGCGTCAACGGCAAGGGCGGCGCGTCGCACGGCATCCCCATCACGCCGGCTGAACTGGGCCTGACCCCGCGTCAGGGTTCGGTGCTGGCGTTACTGCTTGAAGGACTGCCGAACAAATCCATTGCGCGCCAATTGGGCCTGACGGAGAACACCGTCAAGGAACATGTCTCGGCGATCCTGCAGCGGCTGGGCGTGCGCACGCGCATCCAGATCATCTCGCGCATGGAGCGGTTCCGCCTGACGGGCGCCGCCTGATCCTTCCGGCGCCATCCGGCGCCGTCCCCTCACGTTCCTTTCAGTAGGCGATCTGCGGCTCGGCGGCGCGCCCGCGCAGCCAGCGCTTGAGCAGTACGCGCAGCATGTTCGGGTCCATCGGCTTGGCCAGCAGCAGGTAGCCCGCTTCTTCGGCGCGGGCCAGCGCCTCGGAATTGCGATCGCCGGTGAGCAGCACGGCATGCGCGTCCGGATGACTGACCTGCCAGCGCTCCAGCAACTGGAGGCCATCCTCCTTGCCAGGCAGACGCAGGTCGCAGAAGATGATCTGCGGCCGCAGCCCCCTTGCCAGCAGCTGTTCGGCGCCGGTGCCATCGGCAGCGCTGTGCACTTCGACGCCCCAGGCTTCGAGCAGGGCGTGCCATGCCTTGCGAATCTGCGGATCGTCATCGACCACCAGAACCACCCCCGAGAACCGAGGCTGGTCCAGCACCGCGCGCTTCTGCTCGGCGCGCGGCTGGGCGGCCAGGGGCGCCCTCACCTCTGCCGGCACCGGACGTAGTGCCATCCAGAACATCGAACCGCGTCCTGGGACCGAACGCACACCAAACGTGCCGCGCAGCAGCCGCACGCATTCCTTGTAGATCGATAGGCCCAGGCCGAGGCCCTGGCTGGGGTCTCGCTCGGGGTTCTCGACCTGGTAGTACGTCGAAAAGATGTCTTTCTGGTGCTCGGGCGCGATGCCGATACCGGTATCCCAGACCTCGATGCGCAGGTATTTCTGGCGTACGCGCAGCGCTACCATCACGCCGCCGCGCTCGGTGTAGCGCAGCGCGTTCTGCAGCAGGTTGAACAGCGCCCGGCGCAGCAGCACCGGCTCGGCCATCGCGAACACCGGCAGCGGAGGAATGCGCTGGGTGAGCGTCAGCCCCTTGGCACGGGCATCGGGCATGAACTGTTGGACCACCTCGGTGATGACCTCGCCGAGATCGACCGGCTCAAGCGTGGGCGAGGTCTTGCGGCTCTCCAGCTTGGACA
>JAGWNU010000274.1 GCA_028871175.1 Burkholderiaceae bacterium
ATGCCCCACCCGCCAGCGCGCACAGGGCGGCGGCCAGACACAGTTGCTTCAATTTCATTTGTGCGTCTCCTAGTTCAAACGCAATTTGGATCAATAGCGCGACGGGATCACCGTCGCCCTCCTCCCGCTTCGCACGCCACCCGCACCCGTCGTACAGGTGACTGCGCGAATCCTGCTCGTGCTCCCCGTCAGCCGATGGTCATCAGGCTGGCGTTGCCACCCGCCGCGGCCGTATTGACCGACAGCGAACGCTCGATCAGCAGGCGCTCCAGCGCCAGCCCCTCCCCGCCATGCGGCAGGCCTTGCACGCCCACGATGGGGCCGGCACGTCGTGCCAGTCCTTCGCAAATGGCGCGCAGATGGTCCGAATCGCCGTGGTGCAGCACCGCATCAAACGCCGCTTCGTCGGTCGACCCGACCACGCGGACGCGCGATTGTACTGCCGCCGGCAGGCCCCGAAGTACCGCTTCGATGGCAGGGTTTTCCTGCACAACGGCCACGCTGCCAACGGCCAGAATCGCCGCCAACTGGCGCAGCCAATCGGCCGGATCGGCCGCCACGCAGAGCACCGCTTCGCGCGGCAGCAGCGTGTAGGTGTTGCGCTCGCCCGTCGGGCCCGGCAGCGTGGCCGTGGCGCCCGTGGCCGAAGCCGCAGCCAGGCGTTCGCACAGCGATGCCAGCTCAGGCGCCTGCTTGCGCGCCCAGTCCGTCAGTGCATCGAACGGCGCCAGCAGCGCGCGGCGCGCATCGGTATCGATGTCCGTACCGGCACCTGCGGTCAGTTGCAGCGCGGTGCGCATGCCGTCCTGCGGGCACGTCGAGAGCAAACGCAGCAGATACAGCGGGCCGCCAGCCTTCGGGCCCGTGCCCGACAGCCCTTCGCCGCCGAACGGCTGCACGCCCACCACCGCGCCGACGATATTGCGGTTCACATACAGGTTGCCGACGTGCGCGCGGTCCACCACGTGCGCGATGGTCTCGTCGATACGCGTGTGGATGCCCAGCGTCAGGCCGTAGCCCGTGCCGTTGATCTGCTCGATCAGCTTGGTCAGGCCGGCGTTGTCTGCCGTGCGTTTCCAGCGCACCACGTGCAGCACGGGGCCGAAGATCTCGCGCGTCAGGTCCGACAGGCTGTCGAGTTCGATCACCGTCGGCGGCACGAAGGTGCCGTGTGCGCACGCAGCCGGCACAGGCGCCTGATGCACGCGGCGGCCCTTGGCGCGCATCGCTTCGATGTGGCCGACGATGTTGTCGCGGGCTTCGGCGTCGATCACCGGGCCAACGTCCGTGGCAAGGCGATCCGGATTGCCCATCGCCAGCTCGGCCATGCCGCCCTTGAGCATCGCGAGCACGCGGTCGGCAACGTCATCCTGCAGGCACAGCACGCGCAGCGCCGAGCAACGCTGCCCCGCCGAATCAAACGCAGACGACAGCACATCCGCCACCACCTGCTCGGCCAGCGCAGAAGAATCGACAATCATCGCGTTCTGACCGCCAGTCTCGGCAATCAGGGGGATCGGCGCGCCGTTGGCATCCAGGCGGCCGGCCAGCGTGCGCTGCAGGATGCGCGCGACTTCGGTCGAGCCGGTAAACATCACGCCCTTGGTGCGCGTGTCCTTCACCAGCGCCGCGCCGACGGTCTCGCCGCGGCCCGGCAGCAGTTGCACGGCACCGGCCGGCACGCCGGCTTCGCGCAGAATGCGCACAGCCTGGGCCGCAATCAACGGAGTCTGTTCAGCGGGCTTGGCCAACACCGGGTTGCCGGCGGCCAGCGCGGCGCTGACCTGGCCAGTGAAGATCGCCAGCGGGAAGTTCCACGGGCTGATGCAGACCACCGGGCCCAGCGGACGGTGCGTGTCGTTGGAGAACCCACCGCGCACCTGCGCCGCGTAGTAGCGCAGGAAATCGACGGCCTCGCGCACCTCGGCGATGGCGTTGGATAGCGTCTTGCCGGCCTCGCGGATGATCAGCCCCATCAGGTGCTGCATCTCGCCTTCCATCAGGTCGGCGGCGCGATCGAGCAACGCGGCGCGCGCTTCCGGCGGCGTGGCTTGCCAGATCGGGGCGGCGGCGGCGGCGGCCGACAGGGCGGCATCCACGTCGGCTTCGGTGGCTTCCGTCACATGGCCGACGATATCGCGCAGGTCGGACGGATTGCGTACCGGCTGTGCCGTGCCGCCCACGTACGGCGCATCGCCAATGGTCGGCTCGGCGTTCCAGACCGTGCTCGTGCCCGCAAGAAGAGCGGACGACAACGACGCCAGGCGCTGCTCGTTCGCCAGGTCGATGCCCGACGAGTTGGCGCGCACGTCACCGTAGAGGTGGCGCGGCAGCGGAATCTTCGGATGCGGCAGGCCGAGCGTCCCTTCATCGGCGTGCATCTTTTCCACCACCGCCACCGGATCGGCGACGAGGTCGTCCAGCGGAATCGACTCGTCCGCAATGCGGTTCACGAACGAGGTATTGGCGCCGTTTTCCAGCAGGCGGCGCACGAGGTAGGCCAGCAGCGTTTCGTGCGTACCGACCGGCGCGTAGATGCGGCACGGGCGGTTCAGCTTGCCCGGCTTGTTGCCCACGACCTGTTCGTACAGCGGTTCGCCCATGCCGTGCAGGCACTGGAATTCGTATTGGCCGGGGTAATAGTTCTGGCCGGCCATGTGATAAATGGCCGCCAGTGTGTGTGCATTGTGCGTGGCGAACTGCGGGAAGATCGCTTCCGGCGCGGCCAGCAGCTTGCGGGCGCAGGCCAGGTACGACACGTCGGTGTAGACCTTGCGCGTGTAGACCGGATAGCCCTCCAGGCCGTCGACCTGGGCGCGCTTGACCTCGCTGTCCCAGTACGCGCCCTTTACCAGGCGGATCATCAGACGGTGCTTGCTGCGGCGTGCCAGATCGATGATGTAGTCGAGCACGAACGGGCAGCGCTTCTGGTAGCCCTGCACCACGAAGCCGATGCCGTTCCAGCCGGCAAGCTCAGGCGCAAAGCACAGGCGCTCCAGCAGGTCGAGCGACAGCTCCAGGCGGTCGGCTTCTTCCGCATCGATGTTGATGCCGATGTCGTATTCACGCGCCAGCATCGCCAGCGCCTTCACGCGCGGATACAGCTCGTTGATCGTGCGGTCGTACTGCGCGCGGCTGTAGCGCGGATGCAGCGCCGACAGCTTGATCGAGATGCCCGGCCCTTCGTAGATGCCGCGCCCGCCCGAGGCCTGCCCGATCGCGCGGATGGCCTGCTCGTACGACGCGAGGTAGCGCTGGGCGTCTTCCTCCGTCATCGCGGCCTCGCCGAGCATGTCGTAGGAATAGCGGAAGCCTTCGGCCTCGAACTTGCGCGCGTTGGCCAGCGCTTCGGAAATGGTTTCGCCGGTGACGAACTGCTCGCCCATCAGGCGCATCGCCATGTCCACGCCCTTGCGGATGAGCGGCTCACCGCTCTTCCCGATGATGCGCGTGAGCGCCTTCGACAGCCCTGCTTCGTTGTGCGTGGCAACCAGCTTGCCCGTGAGCAGCAGGCCCCAGGTGGCAGCGTTCACGAACAGCGACGGGCTCTGGCCGACATGCGAATACCAGTTGCCGTTGCTGATCTTGTCGCGGATGAGCGCGTCGCGCGTGGCCTTGTCGGGAATGCGCAGCAGTGCCTCGGCCAGGCACATCAGCGCCACGCCTTCCTGGCTCGACAAGGAAAATTCTTGGATCAGGCCCTGCACCAGGCCTTCGCGGCCGGTGCCGACCTTTTGCGTGCGCAGCTTGCCGGCCAGATCGCGGGCGAGCTGCTTGGCTTCCGAGGCGAGCGCGCCCGGCAGGCGAGCCTGCTCCAGCAGCATCGGAATGGCTTCGGTTTCGGGCCGGCGGTAGGCGGCGGTGATGGCAGCGCGCAAGACCGACTGCGGTTGCACGCTCTGTGCGAATTCGAGGAACGGTTGCACCGCAGGTTCATCACCCTCGTGCACGTCCGAGACGGCTGCGGCGGCGGACGGGAGGCCATCCGCCACCGGGCCGTTTGCATCAGTTGGCAGCTGCCCCCGCTCCACTTGATCCAGATACGTGAAGATCGCCTGCTTGATCAGCCAGTGCGGCGTGCGGTCAATGGACTGCGCAACGCGCTTGAGGCGTTCACGCGAAGCATCGTCCAGCTTGACCCCGAGGGTGGTTGTAGCCATGTGGGTTCCTATCCAGAGCTGCCATTGCCTGGCTTGTGGCCGGCAAATTGGGCGGATCATACGCCCGGCAGTCTTGGAGGTGCAACCTAGTGAAACCCCTTGATTCGAAATGGGTAGATTGGGGTGCAACCGCAGAGGGTGATGGGGGCTTTTGGGGCGTCTTTTTTTTCTTGGCTCCGGGTTTTTTGTTTTTGGTGCATCCCCTGTTTCATCCCCTGCCGGGGCTGACTCACTTTCTTTGTCTTGCCAAAGAAAGTAAGCAAAGAAAGGCGCGCCCGAGATGGCGAAAGA
>JAGWNU010000037.1 GCA_028871175.1 Burkholderiaceae bacterium
CCGCCGCCGCGCCGGCCCCTGCGCCGCAAGCTGCACCCGCACCGGCTCCGGTCGCTGCTGCACCGGCGCCCGCGCCCATAGCACAAGCCCCGGCCCCTGCGCCGGCTGCCGCAGGTGGCGGCACCGTTGAAGTGAAGGTGCCGGACATTGGCGACTACACCGACGTGCCGGTCATCGAGATCAGCGTGAAGGTGGGCGACAAGGTGGAAGCCGAGCAGTCGCTGATCACGCTCGAGTCGGACAAGGCCACGATGGATGTGCCTTCGCCGGCCGCTGGTGTCGTCAAGGAAATCCGCGTGAAGGTTGGCGATGCCGTGTCGCAAGGCACGCTGATCGTCGTGCTGGAAGGTGCTGGCGGCGCTGCTGCTGCACCGGCACCTGCACAGGCTCCAGCCCCGGCCCCGGTTGCCGCTGCGCCGAGCCCGGCCCCGGCGGCTGCGCCCGCAGCTGCTCCGGCCGCAGCGCCCGCTACGTACACCGCAGATACGGTTGGTACGGTGGGCAAGGCCGCGCACGCCAGCCCGTCGGTGCGCAAGTACGCGCGTGAGCTGGGCGTGGACGTCCACCTCGTTGGCGGCACGGGCCCGAAAAACCGCATCACGCAGGAAGACGTGCAGCGCTACGTCAAGGGCGTGATGAGTGGCCAGGCCGCGGCGCCTGGCAAGGCTGCGGCGGGTGCGCCGGCCGGTGGTGGCGAGCTGAACCTGCTGCCGTGGCCGAAGGTCGACTTCACCAAGTTCGGCCCGATCGATCCGAAGCCGCTGTCGCGCATCAAGAAGATTTCGGGTGCAAACCTGCACCGCAACTGGGTCATGATCCCGCACGTCACCAACAACGACGAAGCGGACATCACCGAGCTGGAAGCCTTCCGCGTGCAGATGAACAAGGACCACGAAAAGGCCGGCGTGAAGTTCACGATGCTGGCGTTCGTGATCAAGGCAGTCGTTGGTGCGCTCAAAAAATTCCCGACCTTCAACGCGAGCCTGGACGGCGACAACCTCGTCTTCAAGCAGTATTTCCACATCGGCTTTGCGGCCGATACGCCCAACGGGCTGGTGGTGCCGGTGATTCGCGATGCGGACAAGAAGGGCCTGATCGATATCGCCAAGGAAATGGCGGACCTGTCGAAGGCTGCCCGCGAAGGCAAGCTCAAGCCGGACCAGATGCAGGGCGGTTGCTTCTCGATCTCTTCGCTGGGTGGTATTGGCGGCACGAACTTCACGCCGATCATCAACGCACCGGAAGTGGCCATCCTGGGCCTGTCGCGCGGCTATCAGAAGCCGGTTTGGGACGGCAAGCAATTCGTGCCGCGCCTGACGCTGCCACTGTCGCTGTCGTACGATCACCGCGTGATCGACGGCGCGGAGGCTGCGCGCTTCAACGCGTATCTGGCCAGCGTGCTGGCGGACTTCCGCCGCGTCAGCCTGTAAGCCCACGCGGGCTCGGCACGCATCTGGCTTCGAGCCTGTGCGTGCCGGCCCGCATGGGTTTGCAGCGGTCGGCGGACTGGTCAGTGGACTGATGGCGAGGACGACATGACGACGTGCGTGGTGGTCAAGAAAGACGGCGAAGTGGCGATTGCGGCCGATTCACTCGTGACATTCGGCGATACGCGCCTGGCGCGCGGCTACGAGCAGAACCAGAAGATCTTCCAGGTGGGCGATTCGCTGATCGCGCTGGCGGGCACGACGGCCCACTTTCCGGTCATGCGGAGCCTGCTGGCGGGGCTGGCCGATGAGTGCCGTCTCGGCACGCGCGACGACGTGTTCCGAACCTTCCTCAAGGTGCACGAAAAGCTCAAGGACGAGTATTTCGTCAACACCAAGGAAGACGATGACGACCCGTACGAGTCGTCGCAGATCACCTGCCTGATCGCCAACGCAACCGGCATCTACGGCGTCTATTCGTACCGCGAGGTGTTTTCGTTCGACCGCTTCTGGGGCATTGGCTCGGGGCGCAACTTTGCGCTGGGTGCGATGTCGGCGGTGTTCGATATGCCGGGCAAGTCGGCGGCGGACGTTGCACAGGTGGGCGTGTCGGCAGGCGTGGAGTTCGACAAGAGTTCGGGCGGCCCGATCGAAGTGCACACAGTCCGTCTGCAGGATTGAAAAGCGTCAGCGGGCCCGGGCGATGCCGGGTGCCGACGACAAGAACAAGGAGTCAGGAATGAGCGTGGTGGAAATCAAGGTGCCGGACATCGGCGATTTCGATGCGGTGGAAGTCATCGAAGTGCTGATCAAGGCGGGCGATACCGTGGCGCCCGAGCAGTCGCTGATCGTGCTGGAATCCGACAAGGCCAGCATGGAAGTGCCGTCGGACGTGGCCGGCAAGATTGTCGACGTGAAGGTCAAGGTGGGCGACAAGGTTAGCAAGGGCACGGTGATCGCGACTGCGGAAGCCGGCGCGGCTGCTGCTCCGGCGCCTGCTCAAGCGCCGGCTCCGGTGGCGGCGCCTGCTGCCGCACCGGCAGCATCGGCCCCCGCACCGCAAGCGGCCAAGCACGCCGGCGGCGCTGACATCGAATGCGACATGCTCGTCCTCGGCTCCGGCCCGGGCGGTTATTCGGCAGCCTTCCGCAGCGCCGATCTGGGCATGAACACCTTGCTGGTCGAGCGTTTCTCCACGCTGGGCGGTGTCTGTCTGAACGTGGGCTGCATCCCGTCGAAGGCGCTGCTGCACACGGCCGCCGTGATGGACGAAGTCAAGGCCATGGCCGCACACGGCATTGTCTACAGCGAGCCCACGGTTGATATCAACCAACTGCGCAAGCACAAGGAATCCGTCATCGGCAAGCTGACGGGCGGGCTGGCCGGCATGGCCAAGGCGCGCAAGGTGCAAGTCGTGCGCGGCGTCGGTACGTTCCTCGATCCGAACCATCTGGAAGTCCAGCTGACCGATGGCGCCGGCAAAGCGGCCACCGGTGAGAAGAAGGTCATCCGCTTTGCCAAGGCGATCATCGCTGCAGGTAGCGAGGCCGTGAAGCTGCCGTTCATCCCCGAAGATCCGCGTATTGTCGATTCGACCGGTGCACTGGAGCTGCGCGAAGTGCCGGCCAAGATGCTGGTTATCGGCGGTGGCATCATCGGCCTGGAAATGGCCACGGTGTACAGCACGCTGGGCACCCGCATCGACGTGGTGGAAATGCTCGACGGCCTGATGCAGGGCGCCGACCGCGACCTCGTCAAGGTGTGGGACAAGATGAACAAGAACCGCTTCGACAAGGTCATGCTCAAGACCAAGACGGTCGGGGTGGAAGCCAAACCGGACGGTATCTACGTCAAGTTCGAAGGCGAAGCCGCACCGGCCGAGCCGCAGCGCTATGACATGGTGCTGGTGGCCGTGGGCCGCGCGCCAAACGGCAAGCGCATCGGCGCGGAAAAGGCTGGCGTGGCCGTGACCGACCGCGGCTTCATCGACGTGGACAAGCAGCAGCGCACGAATGTGCCGCACATCTTTGCGATCGGCGACATCGTCGGGCAGCCGATGCTGGCACACAAGGCCGTGCACGAGGGCCATGTGGCGGCCGAGGCCGCACATGGCGAGAAGGCGTATTTCGATGCCAAGCAGATTCCGTCGGTCGCCTATACCGATCCGGAAGTGGCCTGGGCAGGCCTGACCGAAGACCAGTGCAAGGCGCAGGGCATCAAGTATGGCAAGGGTGTCTTCCCGTGGGCTGCGTCGGGCCGCGCAATTGCCAACGGCCGCGACGAGGGCTTCACCAAGCTCATCTTCGACGAGGAAACCCACCGCATCATCGGTGGCGGCATCGTCGGCACGCATGCGGGCGACCTTATCGGCGAGGTTTGCCTGGCCATTGAGATGGGCGCGGATGCTGTGGATATCGGCAAGACCATCCACCCGCACCCGACGTTGGGTGAGTCGGTGGGTATGGCTGCAGAAATCTATGAGGGCGTTTGCACGGACGTACCGCCGGCTCGCAAGCGTTGAACTGCAATTAACCGCCAGGCACGTAGGGCAATCTACGTGTTAGGTTTGCAAAGAAGAGGGGCAGTCCTGGTGGACCGCCCCTTCTTCTTTATTAGGCGTCAGTGTGAAGGCAGCGATCCTTAGTCTTGATGTCGAGGCTGCGTGGAACGTCGATGCTTCTTCAGCAAGCGCAGGGCAGCGGTGAGACGACGCCAAGCCAGATGCATCAACCCGTGCCGATGCTCACGCCACAAGGCGAGGCGAGCCTGCAGCGCCTGCCATGCTGGCGTTGCCCGAAGCGCGGCCACCATGCGGCCCTTCCAGGCCAGGAAGGCGCTTTCCCAGCGGACATACCAGGCAAGCGTGTGCAGTTGAGGGCGTACGACGTAGTAGATGCGTGCACCGAGTGCCGTGCTGACGACCTTCGCCAGGATCAGCACCAGCGTGCCGGCAATGAACTTGCCGCGTGCGAGGACGTAGACAGCAGCCAACTTGAACGGCAGCAGTACCAGCATCGGCAGGATGAACACACTCAGTGCCTCGACGGGCTCAAGCAGGGCGAACCTGCGTTCCACAATTTTGACCCAGGGATGCGCCGCCAGTCGGGCTGTCGCCCGCAGCATGACATTCCAGATCCACTCTTCAAACAGCAAGATCAGCGCGGCCACCGTAATCAGGGCGCGCTTTGCCAGGGACTCGCGGGACATTTGCGTGAAGAAGAAGCGGTAAGCCGCAATGTTGAATGGAGTGTCAGGCAGGCACAAAAGTTCGCAGTTTGAAGGTGTCGGGGCCGGCGAGCACACACAAAAAACCCGGCCGGAGCCGGGTTAAAGGTACCCACTGATCACCACTGAGGACAGGTTTTCGTGGCGGTACCGAGGAGACAACTTGACGAACACGCTGCAATGGACCGCCCGGCCAACGTTTCGGTTCCGCGCAAATGCGCGCAAACCGTGCGTTTGGAGGGTTGACTCAGGCGCGACGGCCAGAATGAAAAGAGCCTCCCGAAGGAGGCTCTTCTAACTGCAGTGCAACCGAGAGCGACTTAGGCGGCCGTTGCCGACTTCTTGCTCGTGGCAGCGCGCGCTTGGGCCGAAGCTTGGGCGGTTGCCTTGCTGGCAGCGTTGGCGGCAGCGTGGAAGTTGCTTTCGGCCAGTTCCACAGCTTGCTTGGTAGCCTTCTGCACCGAGTCGTAGGCGTTGTTGGCGGCGGACAGAGCCGACTTCACCAGTGCGACGGCAGACTCCGAGCCCGCCGGGGCATTCTTCGACACATTGTCGACCAGCGCTTGCAGCTTGCGGCTGTTTTCGGCGATCTGCGATTCGGCGGCCTTGCTGAACTCGCTCTGCGTGTCCGAAGCGATTTCATAAAGGTGGCGGCTGTAAGCCAGAACCTTCTCGGCCAGCGGCTGGACGGCAGCGGTCTGCACCGACAGGAATTCTTGGGCATCCTTAGCGGACAGCGCCTTCTTGGCGTGTTCGACGTTCTCGGCCAAGGTGGCCTTGACGACTTGCAGGTTCAGTTCAACCAGCTTTTCGACGCCTTCAAAAGCCTTGTTGGTCAGGCCGAAAAACGTTTCGAGGTTGGCCTTGTGCGCCGCAGCGATCTGTTCCTGGGTCAGCATGTTGTCTCTCCAATTGAAGGTGGACGGGGAATCAAATTCAAAATTTAGATCGCCCAGATGAATAAAGCGTGACGCTTAGCGTCCAGCCTTCCAGGCGACATCGCGATCGAGTAGGGATGGTGCGTCGCAACAATTCCATTCTTGTTGAACGCCAGACCGCTGTCAAGCGTGATTTGTGCATTGCACAAAAATAAGGATTCGCCGATTTTTCGTGCGCACGAATTGCGCGACGAATCGTTTGGCGTGATCTTTTGTGGCCAAAAAGTGCGGACGTGTAGCGCTTGCAGCCGGGCTTGCAGACAATCGGCGAGCGAATTCCACTCCAAGAACACATGGCGGCAGCGTAGGTTAGGATGCGCTCGGCTGCCAATTATTGTTGCTTTGCGATTCTTCGTTCACATGCGGGCGTTCTATACCGATCATTTTGTTTTGCCGCTGCCGTCAGGCCACCGCTTCCCCATGCGTAAATACAGTGACTTGCGGGCCCGGGTCCTGTCGGATGTTCCACAGGTCGCGCTCTGCGAGGCGCCACGCGCGGATGACGAGGCACTTCTGCTGGCCCATGCGCCAAGCTATGTCGAGGCGGTGAGCAGCGGCGAGCTGGACTCGGCGCGCCAACGTGAGATCGGCTTTCCGTGGTCACCCGAAATGGTGGAACGCAGTCGCCGTTCGGCCGGCGCCACAATGGTGGCATGCGAGGCCGCGATGGCTGACGGTATCGCCGCCAATCTCGCAGGCGGAACCCACCATGCCTATGCAGACAAAGGTGGCGGTTTCTGCGTTTTCAACGACGCCGCAATTGCCGCGCGCTGGATGCAACATCGGTCGGGCAGGGCGCCGGCGGATTTTGCGGTCGCGATCATTGATCTCGATGTCCATCAGGGCAACGGTACGGCGTCGATCCTGCGAGACGATCCGTCGATCTTCACGCTATCCGTGCATGGCGAGAAGAATTATCCCTTCCGTAAAGAAGCCTCAGACCTGGACATCGGCCTGCACGACGGCTGCGGGGATGAGGATTACCTGCAGGCCCTGACGGGCGCGCTGGATATTCTGGCAGGGCGCTTCAAGCCGCAACTGATCATTTATCTGGCGGGCGCCGATCCGCACGAGGGCGATCGGCTCGGCCGGCTCAAGCTGACCATGCGCGGCTTGGCCCAGCGGGATCAGGAAGTATTCGATTTTGCATACCAGCGGCGGATTCCGATTGCCGTTACCATGGCGGGCGGCTACGGCAACAACATCGACGACACGGTGGCCGTGCATGCGCAAACTATCGCGCTGGCTGCCCGACACGCTCAGCGCTGGGCAGCCCGAGCAGCCACGCCGATCCTTCATCTGCCTTCCGCATGACCCAAGCGTATTCCGTTGCGCCCTCGCCGGCGCGCGAGTCCCTGTTCGTCGCCGCGATGCCGTGGTTGTTCGTGCTGATCTGGAGCACGGGTTTCATCGTGGCCAAGTACGGCATGCCGTACGCCGAGCCGATCACCTTCCTTTTCTTCCGTTTTGTCGGTGTGCTGATCTGCCTGCTGCCGCTGGTGTGGCTGGCGCGCGTGCCGCTGCCGCGCCTCGTGGGAACGGAGCGGACCGATTGGGCGGTTGTCGGTCACATCGGCGTGGCCGGTGTGCTGATGCAATGGGGCTATCTCGTCGGGGTCTGGGCCGCGGTCAAGCTGGGTATGCCTGCTGGGATGACTGCGTTGATCGTCGGCATGCAACCGATCCTGACTGCGCTCTATGTTTCGATGCGTGGCGAGCGCGTATCGCGCCGGCAATGGATGGGTCTGTTTTGCGGCATTCTTGGCGTGGGCCTCGTGGTGGCCAACAAGTTGCATCTGGCGGGCGTGGGTGTCACGACGCTTGCGCTGTGTGTGGGTGCGCTGCTGTCGATCACCACGGGCACGCTGTACCAGAAGCGCTATTGCCCGATGTTCGACCTGCGCATGGGTGCGTGTATCCAGTTCGGCGCGTCGGCGCTGCTGTGCCTGCCATTCATGTTCCTGTTTGAGACGCGTGAGGTCCACTGGACGCCGCAAATGATCGGTTCGCTCGTGTGGTCAGTGCTGGCGCTGTCGATCGGGGCGATTTCCCTGCTGTTCGTGCTGATCCGAAAAGGTGCGGCGACCAAGGTGACGTCGCTCCTGTACCTGACCCCGCCGACGACGGCCGTCATGGCGTGGGCGCTGTTCGGCGAGCGCTTTCCGCCGCTGGCCGCGCTGGGTATGGTGATTGCGGCATGCGGCGTGGCCCTCGTCATCCGCAGGTGATCGGCAGCGAGTGGTTGGCGTATCCTCACCACTTTCTCCAGCCATTCGCCCGCAGCCCATGAGCACGCCTCGTCAGACGCGCGACGACTATCGCCACTTTCAGACCATCACCACGCGCTGGATGGACAACGACGTCTACGGCCACGTCAACAACGTTGTCTACTACAGCTATTTCGACACCGTCGTGAATACCTACCTGATCGAGCGGGGCGTACTCGATCCGCAGCACAGCGACACCATCGGTCTGGTCATTGAGACCCAATGCAACTACTTTGCGTCGCTGTCGTTTCCTGCGCCCGTGGTTGCGGGCCTGCGTGTGGCACGCCTGGGTACTACCAGCGTGCGCTATGAGGTGGGACTGTTCCGTGCCGATGCGCACGAGGCCGCCGCGCAGGGACATTTCGTGCATGTCTATGTGGATCGTGACACGCGCCGCCCTGTGCCGTTGCCGCAAGCATTGCGCGCGGTGCTCGAACCGCTCGTCACGAGCATTGCCGCCTGAGTCATCTGTCTTGCCATGAAAGACCGACACCCCAGTCCCGCCGACATCGCGCTTGTCGACCGGGCCATTACTTCTCGTCGCTCCGTTCGCGCGTTCCTGCCGAAGCCTGTGGCGCGCGAGGATATCGAGGCGGTCTTGGACGTGGCGCGGCATGCGCCGTCAGGCAGCAATACCCAGCCGTGGAAGGTCTACGTCCTGACGGGGGAATCGAAGGCGCGCCTGTCGGACTCCGTGCTGGCTGCGTATGACCATCCGGAGGCCGATACCCTGCATCGCGAGGAATATCCGTACTACCCGCGGGCATGGGTCGATCCCTATCAGAGCCGACGTCGCAAAGTCGGCTGGGATCTTTATGGCCTGCTTGGCATTGGCCGGACCGAGAAGGAGCGCATGCGCGCGCAGCACGCTCGCAACTTTCGCTTTTTCGACGCACCAGCCGGACTCATTTTCACGATTGATCGCGTGATGGAGCAGGGCAGCTGGCTCGATTACGGTATGTTCCTCGAAGCCCTGATGGTGGCAGCGCGGGCGCGTGGTCTGGATACCTGCCCCCAGGCTGCGTTCACCCAGTTTCATCGCGTCATCAAGGAACAGCTCGCGCTGCCGGACGAGGAAATGGTCGTGTGCGGCATGTCGATGGGCTATGCGGATCCTGCCGCGGTCGAGAACACGCTGGTGACCGAACGTGCGCCCGTCTCCGACTTCACCCGGTTTCTCGACTGAGTGTCGCGATTACGCAGCGAATCGCGCACTTCCTCGCGCAAAGCCAGAATTACCGCGGAAAAGAGGTCGAATTGTGTCAACAGAGCGGGCCGATGGACCGTTAGACTGCGCCATGTGGCTCGCATCTGCGCCGGTGCGTTTGGCGCCGATGGCAGTGCGGCTGCGACGACGCTAGTTGGCTGTTACAGGCAGCCTGCTCTGTGCTGCGGTTATGTGATGCATAAATAACTTTTGTCGGGCGTTTCATCGTGTCCGAGATGTGCGCGGCGTCGAAATGATGACCGAATGATAAGGCTCTATAGGTCGAACTTTAAGGCTGTGAGCTAAGTCCTTCATCTTGCTAAGAATTTTGTTTTTACCTACACTTGCGCCATCTCACGCGCGGGTGATCGAATCATGTCACGGTCTGTTTCCTCATTTTTTCGGCGTTTCGGTCTCGTTTCGCTGATGACGGTCGCGCTCGCTGCCGCTTCCGTCGCCACCGCCCACGCGGCGACTTCCACCAAGAAATCCACCGCGTCCAAGACCGCGAAGACGAAAGGCAAGACCGTCAGCAGCCGTAAGGCCAGCGCCAAGGTTGCCGCTGCGAGTACCGATTCGGCTGCGTCCGCCAAGGTCCGCAAGGTCGTCATCGTAAAAGGCAAGCGCCGGGTCATCATGGTCGAGCGCGGAGCGCGGCCAGTGCGCGCGTCGTTCGTGCCGGCTGCCCCGACCCTCGGTGAGGCCATGGGCCTGAGGTCCACGCCGGATGCGTTGGCATTGCGTTCCTCTGTCGCGCTGGTGATGGATCAGAACACCGGTGAAGTGCTGTTCCAGAAAAATTCATCGGCCGTGCTGCCGATCGCTTCGATCACCAAGCTGATGACTGCGCTGGTCGTGACCGATGCGCATCAGCCGATGGACGAGCTGCTCGAGATCACCGAGGACGATCGCGATTACGAACGCAACACCGGATCGCGCCTGCGTTATGGCACGATGCTCACGCGTGAAGACCTGCTCCTGCTGGCCCTGATGTCCTCGGAAAACCGGGCGGCTTCCGCACTTGGCCGTAACTACCCGGGCGGTCGCCCGGCATTCGTGGCTGCCATGAACCGCAAGGCGCGCGAGCTGGGCATGAATGACACGCACTATGTCGATTCGAACGGCCTGTCCAGCAGCAATGTCTCGAGCGCGCAGGATCTCGCCAAAATCGTGATGGCTGCCTACAAGGTGCCCATCATCCGTCAGTTCACGACTACCCCCGAGCACACCGTCAACGCGAACGGTCGCACCCTCCATTACGTCAATACCAACCGCCTGGTGCGGGGTGGCGAGTGGGACATTGGTCTGCAGAAGACCGGCTTCATCAACGAGGCCGGGCGCTGCCTGGTGATGCAGGCCAACGTACACGGTCGCAATGTGGTGATGGTGTTCCTCGATTCGGCGGGTAACCTGACGCGCTTTGCCGATGCCACGCGCGTGCGCAACTGGCTGGAACATAATCCGCATATCGAGGCAGCGACGCAGGCAGCGGCGCCGCTGCGTAACGTGCCGGTCACGAATCGGCCGGCGACCGTTCTGGCTTCGGAGCAGCCCGGGGCCTGAGCCACAGCACCCGCTCTGCCAACAAAAAAGCGCGTCATCGAACGCGCTTTTTTGTTGGCTGTGCCCCCAGGGTCATTCAGCTCGAGCCGGCTCTTCCTCCAAGGTGTATCCCATGCCCTTGGAGATCTGCAGGGCGGTGTCCTTGAGGTTGTCGAGCCAGCTATCCTGCAGCCGGTCTGCGGGCGCGGACAGCGACAGACCAGCTACCAGCCGGCGCGAGTCGTCATAAATGCCAGCAGCGATGCAGCGCACGCCAAGTTCCAGCTCTTCGTTGTCGCGCGCGTAACCGTTGGTACGCACCCAATTTAGTTCGCGTTCGAGCTTGGGCAGATCGGTGATCGACGTGCGGGTGTGGCCGGAAAGACCGGTGCGCGTCGCATAGGCCCTCACTCGGCCGATTTCGTCGGCGGCGAGAAACAGCTTTCCAACTGAAGTCAGATGCAGCGGCGCCCGGCCTCCGATGGCGCGAACGACCTGCATGCCCGAGCGCTCCGAGTATGCGCGTTCAATGTAGACAATCTCGTCCCCTTGGCGCACCGAGAGATTAACCGTCTGGCCGGTGAGCCGGTGCAGGGCGCGCATCGGTGCAAGCGCGGCTTCGCGCACCGACAGCCGGGCTTTGACGAGGTTACCGAGCTCAAGCAGACGCATGCCGAGGCGGTAGCTGCCAGGGTCCGAGCGATCGACAAAGCGGCACGCCACCATGTCGTTCAAGATGCGATGCGCGGTGGAGGGATGCAGGCCAGTGCTGGCCGACAGCGCTTTCAGGCTGACTGGATCGGCATGATCGGCCAGCGCGTCGAGCAGCATCATCATGCGTTCGATGACCTGGATTGACGTCTTGCCAGGGTCCTTGTCTGCTTCTGCCATGGGTACCGTGAGTTGCGAATGCGATGCGAAATTCTATCCCACGATGTGAAAATGCGCACCCTCTCGATGCATGATTCAGGGTATTTTTGAGGGTAAGTTCACGCAACACACCATTGTGTTCGCGTTGGTCTCGTGAAGCGCACTCATCATCGGCATGAAGAAGTTCTGTGCGTGGAAAGCCGGGCTGGCCGGGCATCGGGAGCATAATGGCGGCTTCCCGAAGAACACACGAGACTCCCCATGCGCGTAGGTCTGTTCGTCACTTGCCTGGTTGATCTGATGCGGCCCGACATCGGGTTTTCGGTGCTCAAGCTGCTGGAAAAGGCCGGTTACGAGGTGGTCGTGCCGCCTGCCCAGACATGCTGTGGTCAGCCTGCCTACAACTCAGGCGACCGCCCCCTGGCGCGTGACCTTGCGGAAAAGACGCTGAAAGAGTTCGAGCAATTCGACTACGTGGTCATTCCATCTGGCTCATGCGGCGGCATGATTCGCAAGCATTACGCCGATCTGTTCCGCGATGATCCGGAGCTTGCCGGCCGCTATGAGCGCCTTGCGCCGCGCGTGCACGAACTGACCGATTTCCTGGTCAATGTGGCGCGTATCGAAGCGCTTGATTCCGAATTCAAAGGACACGTGACGTATCACGACTCCTGCGCCGGGTTGCGGGAGTTGGGCGTGAAGACGCAGCCTCGCGAATTGCTGGGCAAGTTGCCGGGCGTGCAGTTGACCGAAATGGCCGCATGCGAAGCCTGCTGCGGTTTTGGCGGCACGTTTTCGATCAAGTATGGCGACATCTCGACCGCCATCGCCGACGAGAAATGCGCCAACATCAAGGCCAGCGGCGCCGACGCCGTGGTGCTTGGCGACGTAGGCTGCATGCTCAACATCGAAGGCCGCCTGCGCCGAACCGGCGACACCCACACGCGCGTGCTGCATATCGCGCAAGTCTTGGCTGGTGACGCGTAAGCGTCAGGAACACCACGGAGACGCAATCACATGCAAGTCCGCAGCATGGAATTCAAGGCGCGCGCGGGGCAGAAACTCGCCGACAAGCGCCTGCAGCAAAACCTCACCAAGCTCTCGACGAAGTTCGTCACTGCGCGGGCGGCGGCCATCCAGGAGATCGATTTTCCTGCCACGCGGGAAGCGCTCAAGGACCGTCGCAATCGCGCCCTTGAGAATCTTGACGTCTGGCTGGCCACCTTCGAAGCGGAAGCGATGCGCCGTGGAGCGAAGGTGCTCTTCGCCGAAACCACAGCCGACGCGGCTCGCCTGGTTGCCGAAATCGCCCGCAAACATGACGTGAAGAAGGTCATCAAGAGCAAGTCGATGGTGACCGAGGAGATGCGCCTGAACCAGGTGCTCGGCGAGATGGGTGTCCAGAGCATCGAGACCGATCTGGGCGAGTACATCCTCCAGATCAACGACAGCGAGCCGCCGTCGCACATCATTGCGCCGGTGGTGCACAAGGATAAGGAAGAGATCGCCGATCTCTTCGCCAAGACGCACAACAAGCCGCGCCTGACCGACATTCCGCAGATGACGCGCGAGGCGCGCGAAGTGCTGCGTCCGGAATTCCTCTCCGCCGACATGGGCGTGACGGGCGGCAACTTCATCATTGCCGAGACGGGCTCGGTGGCGATTGTCACCAACGAGGGCAACGAAGGCATGTGCACGATCATGCCGCGCGTGCACGTCGCGGTGACGGGCATCGAGAAGGTGCTGCCGACGCTCGAAGACCTGGCGACCGTGATGCGCTTGCTGCCGCGCTCTGCCACGGGGCAGGCGATCTCGAACTACTTCTCGCTGTTGACGGGTCCCCGCGCGGAAGGTGAGAAGGACGGCCCCGAGCACATGTACTTCGTCATCGTCGACGGAGGCCGCAGTGGTCTGATCGGCGGCGAGTTCCAGGAAATGCTGCGTTGTATCCGCTGCGGCGCGTGCATGAATCACTGCCCCGTCTATCAGAAGATCGGCGGCCATGCATACGGCTGGGTCTATCCGGGGCCGATGGGCAGCGTACTGACGCCGAGCTACGTCGGACTGTCGAATGCGCTGGACTTGCCGCAGGCCGCCACTCTGTGCGGCGAATGTAACCGCGTCTGCCCGGCTTCGATCCCGCTGTCGGACCTGCTCCGCACGTTGCGCGAGAAGCAGATGGAGCGAGAGCTGCGTCCGCAGTCCGAGCGCTTCGGGCTGCGCGTCTGGGGGTTCGTGGCGCGTCGTCCGGCGCTCTATTCGGCCGGGACGTGGGTCGCAGCGCGCGTGCTGCGCTGGATGGGGGGCGACAAGAAGCTGATTCACGCGTTGCCCGTCGGCAAGGGCTGGACGGATACGCGCGACATGCCGGCGCCCGCAGGCAAGACGTTCCGCGAGCTTTATCGCGAGAAGAAGGCGCGAGCATGACGACCGCGGAATCCCTCCAGACACTGCGTGATGGGCTTGATCGTCACGCCCGTTCGCCCGACCTGCCGCGCTTGCTCAAGCTGTGGCGTGACGAGGCCACGCTGGAGCCGTTGGCTGCGCTGCCGCCGGCGTACGATCAGGTCCGCCGGTCACTGCTCCAGCGTCTGGACATGGCGGTGTCGTTTGGCGAGGAAAGCTGTTCATTCTCGCCGGCGTCGTTGCTGGCTGAAATGCGGCTGTGGACTGACAAGGCGGAAGCCAAGCTGGCCAGCATGTAATCCTTGGGCGACATGGAACGCACGATGCGTGCTAGTGTCTGACTCGTGATTCCTGTGTCCGCCGATTCCATGAACCAAACTGCCCGCGAAATCATGCTGTACGACGCCCAGAAGAAAAGCTCGGGTGTCGCCTATCTCTGGTGGTTCCTGCTGGGCTTTCTGGGGGCGCACCGTTTTTATCTGAAACGCCCGGGCAGCGGTGTGGCGCAGGCTGTCGCCAACATCGGTGGCACGTGGCTCGCCTTCCGCGACATGGGCAACACGGCAGGCTGGGTGCTCGCCGTGATTGGCGGGCTGTGGGTGCTGGTGGATGTGTTCCTGATTCCCGGGATGGTCCGCGCGTACAACACGGTCCTGGCCGAGCGGCTGTCGGCTGCCACCTGAAGCGAGGTGATCTCATGAAGCGAACCGTTTGGTGGAAGCGCATTGCGCTCGCGGCGGCAAAGGTGGCTTGCCTCGGTGCCCTGCTGGCGGGGTGCAGCACTTCGCGCGAACAGTACAGCCAGAATTCCGGTGTGACCGCCTACGGGGTTGTCGACGCGGGCATCGAGCGCACCTCGCGCTGACAATTACTGGCCGGTTGGTGCTACGTCTTCGAATCGCCGCCACTCTCCATTGACCAGCAGCTCCAGCGGCTGGAACAGCGCCTTGTAGGCCATCTTGCGGCTCTGCGCTATCCAATAGCCAAGGTAGATGTATGGCAGATCCAGGGCCTGCGCCTGTGCGATCTGCCACAGCACGTTGTACGTTCCGTAGCTCGCTTTCTGCTCGGTCGGATCGTAGAACGTGTAGACGGAAGAGAGACCGTCCTCCAGCACGTCGATCATGCTCACCATGCGCAGCTTGCCGGCCGACGGTGATTCTGGCGGCTCGCGAAATTCCACCAGGCGCGAATTCACGCGGCTTTGCAGCAGGAACTGCTCGTACTGGTCGCGGCTGTCGTGGTCCATGCCGCCGCCGGCGTGCCGGACCGATTGGTAGAGCAGGTAGAGCTGGTAATGCTCTTCGACATAGGTGAGCGGAGCGACGAGTGCCTCGAGCAACTGATGCCGCTCGGCTGCGCGACGTTGCGCGCGCGACGGAGAAAACTCGTCGACAACCACACGGCATGGCGTGCATGCATGGCAATCATCGCAATGCGGTCGGTAGGTGAAGATACCGCTGCGCCGGAAGCCGGCGCGGACGAGTTTCGAGTAGACGTCTGCGTTGATGAGGTGCGCCGGCGTGGCGACCTGCGAACGCGCCAGGCGGCCATCGAGATAGCTGCATGCGTAAGGCGCGGTGGCATAGAACTGCAATGCCGAGAGGGGGAGTTCCTTAAGCTTGCTCATTGCGCACGGTCCACCGGCGGAGCACCGACTTGTCGAAGTGCCAGGGCGTGACGGCCGGCGCGTTGGTTGCCTCGCGTACATGGGCGAGGAAAGCAGCGCGCGGCATCGGGGCTCCGCCTAACGACGCCAGATGCTCGGTTTCCTGCTGGCAGTCTATCATCGCAACGCCGTGGTTGCCGAGGAAGGCGCATAGGGCGGCCAGAGCGATCTTGGATGCATCCGTGCGGTGCGCAAACATCGATTCGCCGTAGAACATGCGGCCCAGCGCGACGCCGTACAGGCCGCCCACGCGCTGCCCGGCGTACCAGGTCTCGACACTGTGAGCGTAGCCGCGGCGGTGCAGGGCGGTGTAGGCCTGTATGACTTCCTCGGTGATCCACGTGCCGTGCTGGCCGGGGCGAGCGGTACTGGCACAGGCGATCATCGTTTCGCGGAAGCCATGGTCGATGCGGATTTCCCACGTTGGGTGATCGAGCACGCGCCGCAGTGTCTTGCGAAAGGTCGTCGACACGCGAAAACGTTCCGGGCGCAAGACCATGCGCGGATCCGTGCTCCACCACAGCACGGGCTGTCCTTGCGCATACCAAGGAAAGATACCTTGCCGATATGCGATCAACAGCCGTTGTGGAGAGAGTTCCGCGCTCGCCGCCAGCAGACCGGGTGCTTCGGAGTCCGATCCCAGAGCTTGATCGACCGGCGGAAAGGGATCATGCGGATCCAGCCAGGCGATCATGGTGCGAAAACCCGGGCGGGATTACGACGTGATGGTTGCTGTGTCGGCCGTGCTCGATCGCATCGGCTTGTAAATGTCCAGCGTGTGGAGGCGGAAGCTGCCATCGGTCAGGCGGCCCGCCGCGCGGTCGGCAAAGAAGCAGCGCAGCGTATGGATGACAGTCGGAAAGGCAAGGTCATCCCAAGGAATATCGGCTTCGTTGAACAAGCCGACCTCCAGGCTTTCCTCACCAGGTGCGAAATCCAGATCGTTGAGCTTGGCTAGATAAAACAAATGCACCTGATGCACGTGCGGTACGTTGAGCACTGAATAGAGCTCACCGATTTCGATGCGCGCACCGGCTTCTTCCAGCGTTTCGCGCGAGGCGGCCTCTGCAGTGGTCTCGCCGATTTCCATGAAGCCGGCCGGCAGGGTCCAGAAGCCGTAGCGCGGTTCAATGGCGCGCTTGCACAAGAGAATCTGATCGTTCCAAACGGGCACCGTGCCCACTACGTTGCGCGGATTCACATAGTGAATCGTATTGCAGTGGTCACAAACGGCGCGCGGCCGGTTGTCGCCGGCGGGAATGCGCGAGACGACAGGCTGGCCGCAGTTGGAACAGAATTTCATAGGGGCCGAGGACTCAGGCAAATGGAATATCTCAGTGTATCACCGAGCAGGTTTGATCCCGTGCGGGCCGGGATATCGACGGTGCGCGCGGGTTGACTGCGCGCGCGGAAAAGCAAAAAGCCCGCTGGCTGGCGGGCTTTGCTGGATCGGCTCAGGTCTTGGAGCGAGCCGTTCGACTTTGTTGGTTGCGGGGGCAGGATTTGAACCTGCGACCTTCGGGTTATGAGCCCGACGAGCTGCCAGACTGCTCCACCCCGCGTCCGTCGAAGAAAAGACTATAACGGAAGCCATGCGGCAATGCAACACCTTTTTGTGCGGCATGCCAATAGAAGCGGCCAGAGGCGGGCGCAGTGTGCCCGCAAACATTGGATTTACCTGACTCTGCGACACATTCCGCTTGTTGGAATTGGTATGCGGCGCCCACGATGCATGGCGACGCATGCGCCGTTTACAATGCGGCCTTTGGCCTTCCTCTCTCATCTCTGATCGTGCTCAACGCTCTGTATCCGCTTGTCCGCCCCCTGCTGTTTTCGATGGACCCCGAAGACGCGCATCACTTCACGCTGAACCAGCTCAAGCGGGCGCACTCGATGGGGCTGTCGGGCTGCATCGGCGCGCGCGTCGCTGCGCAGCCGCGCACGGTGATGGGGGTGACGTTTCCGAATCCGGTTGGCCTGGCGGCGGGGTTGGACAAGGATGGGGCGTACATCGACGCGCTGGGTGCGCTGGGCTTCGGCTTTATCGAGGTGGGCACCGTCACGCCGCGTGCGCAGCCGGGGAATCCGCGTCCGCGCATGTTCCGGCTGCCGGCGGCGAACGCGCTGATCAACCGGATGGGCTTCAATAATGGCGGCGTCGACGCCTTCATCGCAAACGTGAAGGCGTCGAAGTGGCGCGCAGCCGGCGGTGTGTTGGGCCTGAACATTGGCAAGAACGCTGACACCCCGATTGAGCGCGCCGTCGACGACTATCTGTACTGTCTGGAGCGCGTCTATCCGCACGCGAGCTACGTGACGGTGAACATTTCATCGCCGAACACCAAGAATCTGCGGCAGCTTCAGGGCGCAAGCGAACTCGACAGCCTGCTTGGCACGCTGCGCGATGCGCAGTTTCGACTGGCGGACCAGCACAAGCGCTATGTGCCGGTGGTGCTGAAGATTGCGCCGGATCTGGACGATGACCAGATCGCGAACATTGGCGATGCCTTGCTGCGTCACAAGATGGACGGCGTGATTGCCACCAATACGACGATCCGCCGTGAAGCGGTCGCGGGGCTGCCGCACGCGGAGGAGGCGGGTGGGCTGTCCGGGCAGCCGGTGCGCGAGGGCTCGACCCGAGTGATCCGCGCTCTATATGGGTTGCTGGGTGACGCCGTACCAATTATCGGTGTGGGCGGCATTCTGGCTGGCGAGCATGCGCGCGAGAAGATTGACGCCGGTGCGCGGCTGGTGCAGCTCTATACCGGCTTGATCTACCGTGGTCCGGCGCTGGTTGCGGAATGCGCTCGCGCGCTGGAGCGTTGAACTGTCTCCGTGTCAGCGCCGGATCAAATAGATGATGATGGCGCTGACGGCCACCACGGCAGCAGCCAAGTCAAACGGACCGGCATAGTCGGCCCACACTGCCGGATCGAGGCGTTGCGCGAACGCCGATTGTACCCAAGGCAAGATGACCCGCGGGATGGCCAGCAACACCCCAGCCACCGTGAGCAGCACAATCAGTGCGGCCAACGGGGCGCGAGCGCGTGCCCAGGCGAGAATGGGGGAATTCGACAATACCTGTCCTTGGTGAGGAATCGTGGCGCTCCGTCAAGGCGGTGCGCGACCAGCATTCGCAATTC
Organism: Burkholderiaceae bacterium; assembly: GCA_028871175.1. Lineage (GTDB taxonomy): Bacteria > Pseudomonadota > Gammaproteobacteria > Burkholderiales > Burkholderiaceae > Ralstonia > Ralstonia condita. The sequence goes on from JAGWNU010000037.1 coordinate 18,695, forward strand.
GGCTTTGTCGGAAATTCTCCTACAAAGTCATGTCGGCGCATGTCCCACTTTTGACCGAGTGGCGTGGGGCTCTCATCCTCAATAAGGGTTATCGAAGACCGGGCGTTGGAGGGTGCTTCGGGTATGAAACGGTCGTTTGTTCGAGGGCCGCGCCGGTGCTTGTCTGCAGCGTCGGATGCAAGGGGGAACTTGCGCTGATGCGGCGAGGCAACGAATGTCTGCGTGAGGGGTTGGCGTGCGAAAAGCCGAGAGTACAATCCGCCCTCATTGTGCATTGCACTATTTTGAGTGGCCGGTCGTTCGGCTGATTTCCAAGTTCATGAGTCAAGCTCTCACAGCAACAGGGTCTCCCCACAGCAGTGTGAATCTGCGCGCCCTTGTCATCGGTGCCGTGGGTGTGGTGTTCGGTGATATCGGCACCAGCCCGTTGTACTCGCTCAAGGAGTGCTTCAGTCCCGATCACGGCATTCCATTTTCCAGCGCTGCCGTGCTCGGCATCATCTCGATGCTGTTCTGGGCGATGGTGATCGTGGTGTCGCTCAAGTACGTGCTGTTCGTCATGCGTGCGGACAACAATGGCGAAGGCGGCATCCTGGCGCTGATGGCATTGTCGTTGCGCACCGCAAATGCGCGTTCCAAGCGTATGTCGGTATTGATGATGCTTGGCGTGTTTGGCGCCTGCATGTTCTACGGCGATGCAGTCATCACGCCGGCCATCTCGGTGCTGTCTGCCATGGAGGGGCTGGAGATCGCTGCGCCGGCACTGACACCGTTTGTGCTGCCGATCACGCTGGTGATCCTGGCGGCGCTCTTCCTCATTCAGCGCGGCGGGACATCGGTGGTCGGCAAGCTGTTCGGGCCCGTGATGCTGCTGTGGTTCGCCGCGCTGGCGGCACTCGGACTGATGAACCTGGCGAAGGCGCCGCAGATCCTGGCGGCCGTCAACCCGGCGTACGCGATTTCGTTTCTGCATGACCATGCGCTACAGGCGTTCATCGTGCTGGGCTCGGTCTTTCTGGTGCTGACAGGGGCCGAGGCGCTGTACGCGGACATGGGGCATTTCGGCGCCCGCCCGATTCGCTGGGCATGGTTCTTCATCGTGGCGCCAAGTCTGTTGCTCAATTACTTCGGGCAAGGCGCAATGTTGCTGACCGACCCCAGCACCATCGAAAACCCGTTCTATCGCTCCGTCCCGGAAGCGCTGCAATTACCGATGGTGGTGCTGGCCGCAGCCGCCACCGTGATCGCCTCGCAGGCTGTCATTTCGGGCGCCTTCTCGTTGACGAGCCAGGCCATCCAGTTGGGTTTCGTGCCGCGCATGCGGATCCGCTACACATCGGAGGCGGAGATCGGCCAGATCTACGTGCCGGTCGTGAACTGGATGCTGTTGATCCTGGTGATCGGCGTGGTCCTGGCGTTCAAGAAGTCCGACAACCTTGCCGCAGCCTACGGCATTGCTGTGACGACCACGATGGTCATCACGACCGTGCTGGCGGCGGTGGTCATGCGCTCGGTGTGGCGCTGGCATCCTGCGCTGGTCACCTTGGTGAGCCTGGGCTTCCTCGTGGTCGACATGGCCTTCTTCTCGGCAAACCTGCTGAAGATCCGCGACGGCGGATGGTTCCCGCTGACACTGGGCGGCTTCGTGTTCTTCCTTTTGATGACCTGGTACAAGGGCAAGAAGCTGGTGCGTGCACGCAGCCTGGAAGACGGGATTCCACTCGAGCCTTTCCTGGCCGGGCTGTTGGCGCATCCGCCGCATCGCGTGGAAGGGACAGCCGTGTTCCTGACCGGCAATACCGAATACGTACCGGTATCTTTGCTGCACAACCTCAAGCACAACCGCGTGCTGCACGAGCGGGTGATCTTCATCAGCTTCGTCACGCGCGACATTCCCTACGTGGACGACAAGCGGCGCGTCAACGTGCGTGATCTCGGGAGCGGCATCTACGTCGTCAAGGCCGAATACGGTTTCAAGGAAACCCCCGACGTGTACCGCGTCCTTGAACTCAGTCAGCCGCAGATCGGCACGCGCTGTGAACTGATGGATACGTCTTTCTTCATCGCCCGGGAATCGGTCGTGCCGTCCAAGCTGCCCGGCATGTCGATGTGGCGCGAGCGCCTGTTTGCGTGGATGCATCAGAACGGCGCCAAGCCGTCGGACTTCTTCCATATCCCCGCCAACCGCGTGGTTGAGCTGGGCACCAAGGTCGAAATCTGACAAGCTTGCACCAACAAAAAGCCCGCCGATGTCCTGGCGGGCTTTTTGTTTTTTGCGTCCGTTCAGCGCTTGAGCTTGGCGAACGCTGCGGCCATGGCCCCCGCCGGCTCCACCTCGCGGCGCTGCTGGCCACCTTGGCGATGACCGCCCTGGCCCTGGCGCTCCCCTGCGCCAGCCGCACGGGCGGGCGCATGGCCGGGCTCATCCGACAGGCGCATCGTCAGGCCGATGCGGTTACGCTTGACGTCCACCTCCATCACCTTGACCTTCACGATCTGGCCGGGCTTGACGACCTCATGCGGGTCGCGCACGAACTTGGTCGACAGCGCCGAGACGTGCACCAGCCCGTCCTGATGCACGCCGATGTCGATGAACGCGCCGAAGGCGGCTACGTTGGTCACCACGCCCTCTAGCACCATGCCAGGCTGAAGATCCTTGATGCTTTCGACGCCATCCTGGAACGTCGCCGTCTTGAACTCGGGTCGTGGATCGCGGCCCGGCTTTTCCAGCTCGGACAGGATGTCGACCACCGTCGGCAGGCCGAACTTCTCGTCCGTGAAATCGCGGGGCGTGAGTCCGCGCAGAGCTTCGCGGTTGCCGAGCACGTCACCGATGCCCTTCTTGATGCGGTCGAGAATGCGCTGCACCACCGGATAGGCTTCCGGGTGTACCGACGAGCGGTCCAGCGGGTTATCGCCACCGTTGATGCGCAGGAAGCCTGCCGCCTGTTCGAATATCTTGTCGCCCAGGCGTGGGACCTTCTTGAGTGCGTCGCGGTTGACGAACGCCCCGTTGGCGTCCCGATATTCGACGATGTTCTTGGCGAGGATCGAGTTCAAGCCAGAGACACGCGCCAGCAGCGGAACAGAGGCCGTGTTGACATCGACGCCGACGGCATTCACGCAGTCTTCAACCACCGCATCCAGCGCGCGGGCCAACTCGCGCTGGTTGACGTCGTGCTGGTACTGGCCAACGCCAATCGACTTCGGGTCGATCTTGACGAGTTCTGCCAGCGGATCTTGCAGACGGCGGGCGATGGATACAGCGCCGCGCAGCGAGACGTCGAGATCCGGAAATTCCTTGGCTGCCAGTTCCGATGCCGAGTAGACCGACGCGCCCGCCTCGCTCACAACGATCTTGGTGAGCTTCAGTTCGGGGGCCGATTTGGCCAACTGATGCATGAGGTCTTGCACGAGCTTATCGGTTTCGCGGCTTGCGGTGCCGTTGCCGATGGAGATGAGCGCCACGCCGTGCTGCTTGGCCAGGCGGGCGAGGGTGGCAAGCGAACCGTTCCAATCGCGGCGCGGCTCATGCGGGTAGATCGTGGCGGTTTCCAGGAGCTTGCCGGTATGGTCGACCACTGCAACCTTGCAGCCCGTGCGGATGCCGGGATCGATGCCCATCACCGCCTTAGGGCCAGCCGGTGCGGCCAGCAAGAGGTCGTGCAGGTTGCGACCGAAGATCTTGATCGCTTCTGCCTCGGCCGATTCACGCAGTTGCGTCAGCAGTTCGGTCTCGATATGCGGCTGCACCTTGACGCGCCAGCACCAGCGGCACACGTCCGACAGCCACTTGTCTGCCGGACGGCCCTTGTTCTCGATGCCGACGTGGCGTGCAATCATGGTTTCGCACGGGTGTGGGCTCAGCGCGTCCTGCTCTTCGCCCAGGCCGAGCTTGACGAACAGCACGCCGGCATTGCGGCCACGGAACAGCGCCAGCGCGCGGTGCGACGGCACGTTTCGGATCGGCTCGCTGTAAGCGTAGTAGTCGCGGAATTTCTCTTCTTCAGCCGTTTCCTTGCCTTCCACGACCGTCGACGACACCAGGCCGTGGTTCCACAGGTGGTCACGCACCTTGCCCAGCAGCTCGGCCGTCTCGCCAAATTGTTCGGAGAGGATGTCGCGCGCGCCGTCCAGCGCGGCCTTGACGTCGGGGACGCCGCCATCGGCGGTCGGCTTGCCGTTGACAAATTTGGCAGCTTCAGCTTGAGGATCGAGCGTCGGGTCGGCCAGCAGCGCATGAGCGAGGGGTTCCAGGCCACATTCGCGCGCGATCTGGGCACGCGTGCGGCGCTTGGGCTTGTATGGCAGGTAGAGGTCTTCCAGCACCTGCTTGGTCTCGGCGGCGTGAATAGCGGTGCGCAACGCGTCCGTCAGCTTGCCTTGCTCTTCGATCGACGCCAGGATGGCCGCGCGGCGGTCTTCCAGTTCGCGCAGGTACAACAGGCGTTCTTCCAGATTGCGCAGTTGTGTGTCGTCCAGGTTGCCGGTTGCTTCCTTGCGGTAGCGCGCGATGAACGGCACGGTGGCGCC
>JAGWNU010000275.1 GCA_028871175.1 Burkholderiaceae bacterium
CGTTGCCCGGGAACGGCAGCGTGGCGACATGCGCCAGGGCCTCATCCGACATGCGCTTGGGCTCCACACCCAGCTCCTTGGCGCTCTTCTGCAAGAAGTGGCGCGCCAGCAGCGTGATGTCTTCCGGGCGCTCGCGCAGCGCCGGCAAGCGCAGCCGGATCACGTTCAGGCGGTGGAACAAGTCCTCCCGGAACAGGCCATCCTTGACGCGCGTCTCCAGGTTCTGATGCGTGGCCGCGATGACGCGCACATTGGCCTTGAGCGGGTTATGACCGCCAACGCGATAGAAGTGGCCATCCGACAGCACGCGGAGCAGGCGCGTCTGCAGGTCGAATGGCATGTCGCCGATTTCATCGAGGAACAGCGTCCCGCCCTCTGCCTGTTCGAAGCGGCCGCGTCGCATGGTCTGCGCGCCGGTAAAGGCGCCCCGCTCGTGGCCAAAGAGTTCGGATTCCAGCAGGTCTTTGGGGATCGCCGCGGTGTTCAGCGCGATGAACGGGCCGCTGGCACGCGGGCTGTGCTTGTGCAGCGCGCGCGCCACCAGCTCCTTGCCGGTGCCCGATTCGCCGGTGATCAGCACCGTCACGTTGGACTGCGACAGCCGCCCGATCGCGCGGAACACGTCCTGCATGGCCGGCGCCTGCCCGAGGATCTCGGGCGCATCGCTCAGGCGATCGTCGATTTCCTCTTCGCGCAGGCTCTCTTCCAGCGCGCGGCGGATCAGCTCGACCGCGCGATCCACGTCGAATGGCTTGGCGAGGTATTCAAACGCGCCGCCCTGGAACGCAGCCACGGCACTATCAAGATCGGAATACGCGGTCATGATGATGACCGGCAGCCCCGGATGCCTGGCCTTGATGGCCTGGAGCAGATCGAGCCCCGAGCCGCCCGGCATGCGGACATCGGAAATCAGGACCTGGGGCGTTTCTTCGTCCAGCGCGTTGAGCGCATCCCGAACGTTGGTGAAGCTTCGCGACAGCAGGCTCTCGCGCGCCAGCGCTTTCTCAAGGACCCAGCGGATGGATTGATCGTCGTCGACTATCCAGATTGGCTTCATGTGTTGGTTCGTCTGCTTGACTTCGTCTTGCCTGGGCCCGCGCACCCTGCGCTCAATGCAGGGGCACGAGAATGCGGAAATCCGTCTGGCCTGGCCTGCTCTCGCATTCGATCAGGCCGTCGTGCTGCTGCACGAACGTCTGCGCGAGTGTCAGGCCCAGCCCGCTTCCCCCTTCCCGTCCTGACACAAGCGGGAAAAAGATGCGCTCGCGTATGGCGTCCGGGATACCAGGACCGTTGTCCACCACATGCAAGTCCAATGCCAGCTTGTACAGACGTTTGGCAATCGTGACTTTTCTTGCGACACGTGTGCGCAAGATGATTTCTGCATCGCCCTGCGCGATGCGCGGCCCCAGCGCATGCGCGGCGTTATGGACGATATTGAGCACCGCCTGGATCAGCTGTTCCTTGTCGCCGCGAAACTCAGGCAGGCTTGCGTCGTAATCGCGCACGATGCGCAGTCCCTGCGGAAACTCGGCCAGCACCACCGAGCGCACACGCTCGAGCACCTCGTGGATGTTCACGTCACCCACGATATGCGGGTGCCGGTGCGGCTCCAGCAGGCGATCCACCAGCGTCTGCAGCCGATCGGATTCCTTGATGATGACCTGCGTGTACTCGCGCAACGACCGCTCCGGGAGTTCGAACTCCAGCAATTGCGCAGCGCCTCGGATGCCGCCGAGCGGATTCTTGATCTCGTGCGCAAGGTTACGGATCAGTTCCTTGTTGGCGGAGGTCAGGTCCAGCAGGCGTTCTTCGCGTTCGCTCCGAATCTTCTGCTCGTTCGGCAGCAGCTCCATCAGTACGGCGCCGGGCTCAAAATCGACCGCGCCCACCACTGCGTGCGCGTGCAGGGGTTCGTGACCCGGCCGCTCGAGCGATACATCGCGCCGCTTGGCATCGAACTGGCGCCCCGCCACCGTGGCGATCATCTCGGCAAGCTCCGAAGGATCGGCAAACAGCTCGTGCAGCGACATCTCCACCAGTTGGCGGCGCGACACGGCCAGCGCAGCCTCAGCGGCCGGGTTGGCGTAGAAGATCGTCAGCGCCGGATAACGGATGAACAGGATGGGGTTGGGCACAGCATCAAGCCCGGGGTACGACGGGGGCCCGCTGTGCGAGAAGGGAATGGGCGGCGGCCCATCGATGGTTTCGCCGGGAGGCACGCCCAACCCAGCGAATGACGCTGACGGCGCGGAGGGCGTCGTCTGTTCCTGTTCATCGCGGGGGGCCGCTTTGCGGATCAGTCGACGCATCGTTCAGCTACTCCTTGAGGTTGCCCAGCTCCCGGCGGATGGAATCGACATTGGCTTGGCTGCGCTCGATGTCGCTCTTCAACTGCGCGGTGCGGTCCAGATACTTCTGATAGTTACGTTCATTGCCCTGGCGCTCGGGCTGACCATTGTTGTACTCGGCCTGCAACGCCTGCAGCTTGCGGTCTTCTTCGGCCAGTTCAGCTTCCAGCACTTGACGGCGTTCGCTGTCGCGCGCCTTCTGGGTAGCGCTGTCCACGCGCGGGAAGCCGCCACCCGCATTGCCCTGCGCCGGTGCAGGCGCGGCACCGGCACTGCGCGGGCTGCGCGTGCCTGGTACGGTCACCACGTCGGGCAGCACCAGCTTCCTGCAACCCTTCACGTTGCCGCTGTTACGGTACTCCGGCACACCGTTCGGGCCCGTGCACAAATAAACATCGTCGGCGAACGCGGGCGCCTGCAAGGACATAAGCCCGAGCGCCGCCATGGCGGCAAGCAGTCCGGATGCGATGCGTGGAGAAAGACGGAGCATGGATGGAATCTGGCTGAAACGTCGGTCGGTCGCCGGAGACCGGCAGACGATCATTCTAGCCACAAACCCCGCCTTCACAAAAAGGAAGGGCGACCTGAGCCGCCCTCCCTTCACAACCGTCGCTTCGCCCCGACACATCGATCGGGGCGCTCGCCAATTACAGCGAGTAGTACATCTCGAACTCGACCGGGTGCGTCGTCATGCGGAAACGCGTGACTTCTTCCATCTTCAGCTCGATATAGGCATCGATCATCGAGTTGGTGAACACACCGCCGCGGGTCAGGAACTCGCGATCCTTGTCCAGGTACTCGAGGGCCTGATCCAGGCTCGAGCACACGGTCGGGATCTTTGCGTCTTCTTCCGGCGGCAGGTCGTACAGGTTCTTGTCGGCAGCTTCGCCCGGGTGGATCTTGTTCTGCACGCCATCCAGGCCGGCCATCATCAGTGCCGAGAAGCCCAGGTACGGGTTCATCAGCGGATCCGGGAAGCGCGTTTCGATACGACGGCCCTTCGGGTTCGCAACGTACGGAATACGGATCGAAGCCGAGCGGTTGCGTGCCGAGTAAGCCAGCTTGACCGGAGCCTCGAAGCCCGGCACCAGACGCTTGTACGAGTTCGTACCCGGGTTGGTGATGGCGTTCAGCGCGCGAGCGTGCTTGATGATGCCGCCGATGTAGTACAGCGCGAATTCCGACAGACCGGCGTAGCCGTTGCCTGCGAACAGGTTCTGGCCATCCTTCCAGATCGACTGGTGCACGTGCATGCCCGAACCGTTGTCGCCCACGACCGGCTTCGGCATGAACGTGGCGGTCTTGCCATAGGTGTGTGCGACGTTCTGGATCACGTACTTTTGCAGTTGGGTCCAGTCGGCGCGTTGCACCAGCGTGCTGAACTTCGTGCCGATTTCGTTCTGGCCCTGGCCTGCCACTTCATGGTGGTGCACCTCAACCGGAATGCCCAGCGATTCCAGGATCAGACACATTTCCGAGCGGATGTCTTGGAACGTGTCGATCGGGGCAACCGGGAAGTAGCCGCCCTTCTTGCCCGGACGATGGCCCGAGTTGCCGTGCTCGAATTCCTTGCCCGACGACCACGGCGCTTCTTCGGATTGGATCTTCACGAAGCAGCCTTGCATGTCGACGTTCCAGGTCACGCCGTCGAAGATGAAGAATTCGGGTTCCGGACCGAAGAAGGCGGTATCGCCCAGGCCCGTGCTCTTCAGGTACGCTTCAGCGCGCTTGGCGATCGAGCGCGGGTCGCGGTCGTAGCCCTTGCCGTCCGAGGGCTCGACCACGTCGCAGGTCAGCACGAGGGTCGGTTCTTCGTAGAACGGGTCAACGTGGGCGGTGTTCGAATCCGGCATCAGCAGCATGTCCGAGGCTTCGATACCCTTCCAGCCGGCAATCGACGAGCCGTCGAATGCGTGGCCGCTTTCGAACTTGTCTTCGTCGAAATGCGAAACGGGGACCGAGACGTGCTGCTCCTTACCCTTGGTGTCGGTGAAGCGGAAATCGACGAACTTGACGTCGTTTTCCTTCACGAGCTTCATCACGTCTGCAATGCTTTGGGACATGCCATTCTCCTG
>JAGWNU010000276.1 GCA_028871175.1 Burkholderiaceae bacterium
ATGCACACCACTCCGAGCACGAAATGCTGCGCTATCTGCGCAGCCTCGCCGATAAGGATCTCGCGCTCGACCGCACGATGATCCCGCTGGGCTCATGCACGATGAAGCTCAACGCCACCGCAGAAATGCTGCCGGTGACGTGGCCCGAGTTTTCGAACATCCACCCCTTCGCACCCGCCGACCAGACTGTCGGCTACCGCGAAATGATTGACCAGCTCGAGCAGATGCTGTGCGCCGCCACCGGCTACGCCGCCGTGAGCCTGCAGCCGAATGCCGGCTCGCAAGGTGAGTACGCTGGCCTGCTGATCATCCACGCCTACCACGCCAGCCGTGGCGAAGCGCACCGCAACGTGTGCCTGATCCCGTCGTCGGCGCACGGTACGAACCCTGCATCGGCGCAGATGGCCGGCATGCAGGTCGTCGTCGTGGCGTGCGATGAGCGCGGCAACGTCGACCTGGCCGATCTTGAGAAGAAGGCCGCCGAGCACAGCAAGAACCTGGCGGCGATCATGATCACCTACCCGTCCACGCACGGCGTGTTCGAGGAAGGCGTGAAGCGTGTCTGCGAAATCGTGCACAGCCACGGCGGTCAGGTGTACGTGGACGGCGCCAACATGAACGCCATGGTCGGCACGGCCGCACCGGGCCACTTTGGCGGCGACGTCTCACACCTGAACCTGCACAAGACGTTCTGCATTCCGCACGGCGGCGGCGGTCCGGGCGTGGGTCCGGTGGCCGTGGGCGCGCACCTCGCGCCGTTCCTGCCCGGCCGCGCGGCTTCGGGTGAAGACGCCAGCCAGAACATCGGCAACGTGTCGGCTGCAGCGTTCGGCTCGGCGTCGATCCTGCCGATCTCGTGGATGTACATCGCGATGATGGGCGCCGCGGGCCTGACCGCCGCCACCGAGACGGCCATCCTGTCGGCCAACTACGTGGCCAAGCGGCTCGCTCCGTACTACCCGGTGCTGTACACGGGCGCGCATGACCTGGTGGCGCACGAGTGCATTCTCGACATCCGCCCGCTGCAGAAGGAATCGGGCATCAGCAACGAAGACATCGCCAAGCGCCTGATGGACTTCGGCTTCCACGCACCGACGATGAGCTTCCCGGTGCCGGGCACGCTGATGATCGAGCCGACCGAGAGCGAGCCGAAGGTGGAGCTCGACCGCTTCATCGACGCGATGATCGCCATCCGTGGCGAAGTCGACAAGGTGATCTCGGGCGAATTCGACCGTGAAGATAACCCGCTCAAGCATGCGCCACACACGGCAGCCGTGGTGATGGCCGACGACTGGTCGCACAAGTACACGCGTGAGCAGGCCGCCTACCCGGTGGCATCGCTGCGCAAGCAAAAGTACTGGCCGCCGGTCGGCCGTGCCGACAACGTCTACGGCGATCGCAACCTGTTCTGCGCCTGCGTGCCGATGAGCGAGTACGCGCAGGACTGATGCCTGCTTGTCACACACCGTTGCGGCGGGGCCTCCTGCCCGGCCGCAGCGCCACGTGTGTCCGGACGCCATCGGCGTCACCCGTTTTCAGGACTGGCGCTTTGGGGCGGCTCGCCGTATAAGGTGGCTGCATTTCACCTCACCGACGCGTGCCTTCCATGCCAATGCTCCATTGCGCCCCGCTTCTTCGTCTGCTGGCGTGTGCCGTCGCGGTTTCAGCATGCGGCGCCTGCTCGCCCACGCAAGCCGGTGCCGCTGCTGCCGTGTATGCCGGCACGCATACGCAGGCTCCTGCGGCTCACGACTGGTGCGACGTTTCGCCGGCACAATCGAGTGATCCGGCAGCCTTCAAGCTCATGGCGCGTGCAACACGGCATCTGACGCAGACGCCGCACCCGCTCCCGCGCCTGCACACCGAAGGCACCCTGCTGCACCAGGGCATCTATGATGAATCGGTGGTGGCCGCCCGCGATTTCCCGCTCGTGCGGGACGCCGCATTGGCCTGGCGGCTGACCGGGGACCGGCGCTTCGCCGAGCAGGTCGATACCTTCCTGCACGCTTGGGCGGGCACCTACGTGCCCAGCTTCAACCCGATCGACGAAACCAAGTTCGACGCGCTGATCCAGGCCTATACGCTGGCCCGAGACGGCCTCACGCCGAGCACGCGCAACGAAACGCAGCGCTTCCTGCGCACGTTGGCCGAAGGCTACATCGCGCGCACGGACGCTGCCCGGCCGCCGCTGGCCCACACCTGGATCAACAACTGGCAAAGCCATCGCATCAAGCTGATGGCGATGTCCGCCGCCGCATTGGGTGACCACGCGCTGATCGCGCAGGTGCATCGCCTGTTCCTGCGGCAGCTTGCCAACAATGTGCGCCCCGACGGTTCGGTGGAAGACTTTGAAGACCGCGATGCGCTGCACTACGTCGTCTACGACCTGGAGCCGCTGACAATGGCGGCGATTGCGGTACAGCCGTTCGGCCAGAACTGGCTGCGCGAGCGCGCGAGCAACGGCGCCACGCTGGCCGCTGCCATCGACTGGCTCACGCCATACGCGGATGGCAGCCGCACACACGACGAATACGTCCACTCGCGCGTTCCCTTCGACAAGACGCGCGCGGATGCCGGCTTGCCCGGTTTCTCGGGCCCCTGGGAGCCGAAGAGCGCGGGCACGCTCTACTGGCAGGCCGCACGATTGGACCCGAACTACCGCCCGCTCGCCGCGCGTCTGACTGCGACAGCGCCCGATTGGCTGGCGCTGTGCGCGGCCCGTTGATTGGCGAGGCGCTGCATTGACAGCGCGCGGACAACAACTTGGCGCAAGCGGCCACAAGCCGGCTTGCACCCTTTAACGCCCCCGGAGCCCTACCCCATGGCTGTTTCTGTTTTCGACCTCTTCAAGATCGGCATTGGCCCGTCCAGCTCGCACACCGTCGGGCCGATGCGCGCCGCGCTCATGTTCGCCTCCGGCCTCGAAGCCGATGGGCTGATGCCGCAAGTCGCCAGCGTGCGTGTCGAGCTGTACGGCTCGCTCGGCGCCACCGGCAAAGGCCACGGCACCGATCGCGGCGTGATCCTCGGCCTGATGGGCGAGGCACCCGACACCATCGACCCCGACACCATCGAAGCCAAGCTGGCGGAGCTGCGTGCATCGCAGTCGCTGTCGCTGCTGGGCCGTCACGCGATGCGCTTTACCGAGAAGGAACACATCGCCTTCTACCGGCGCGAAGCGATGGCCGAGCATCCGAACGGCATGAAGTTCCACGCTTTCGATGCGGCCGGAGAACGGCTACGCGAGGCGCGCTACCTGTCGGTGGGCGGTGGCTTTGTCGTTACGGCTGGCGCCCCGAATACGCAAGTGCTGGCCGCGCACGACCAGTTGCCGCATCCGTTCCGCAGCGGCAAAGAGATGCTGGCGATGTGCGAATCGACGGGCAAATCCATTGCCCGGCTGATGCTCGAAAACGAACTGACGTGGCGCACCGAGGCCGAAGTGCGTGCCGGTCTGCTCAACATCTGGCACGTGATGCAGGCGTGCGTGGCGCGCGGTTGCCGCACGGAAGGCGAGCTGCCGGGGCCGTTCCACGTGCGTCGCCGCGCGGCGGAATTGTATTCACGGCTCACGGTGCAGGCCGAACGCACGCTGTCCGACCCGCTGTCGGTCATCGACTGGGTGAACCTGTATGCGATTGCCGTCAACGAAGAGAACGCCGCGGGTGGGCGCGTTGTCACGGCACCGACCAACGGCGCAGCGGGGATCATCCCGGCGGTGATGCATTACTACGACCGGTTCGTCCCCGGCGCGAACGACAACGGCGTGGTGGATTTCCTGCTCACCGCCGGCGCGATCGGCATGCTTTACAAGATGAATGCATCGATCTCCGGTGCGGAAGTCGGGTGCCAGGGCGAAGTCGGTGTGGCGTGTTCAATGGCGGCGGGCGCGCTGGCGGCCGTGCTGGGCGGCACGCCTGCGCAAGTCGAAAACGCTGCGGAGATCGGCATGGAGCACAACCTCGGGCTGACATGCGACCCGGTTGGCGGGCTGGTGCAGATTCCGTGTATCGAGCGCAATGCGATGGCGTCGGTGAAGGCGGTGAATGCTGCGCGCATGGCGTTGCGTGGGGATGGCACGCATTATGTTTCGCTGGACTCGGTCATCAAGACGATGCGCGAGACTGGCGCGGATATGAAGACGAAGTACAAGGAGACGGCGCGGGGTGGGTTGGCGGTGAATATTGTGGAGTGTTGATTTTTGGTTTGGATTTTGGGCTGTTGGTGCATCCCTTGTTTCATCCCCTGCCGGGGCTGACTCACTTTCTTTGGTCTTGCCCAAAGAAAGTAAGCAAAGAAAGGCGCGCCCGAGATGGCGAAAGACTCCTTGAATTTCTGTCGCAGGGAGGGGAAGGGAAAAACTCGCTTCGCTCAGACAGTTTCCCTTCC
>JAGWNU010000038.1 GCA_028871175.1 Burkholderiaceae bacterium
GGGGATACGAGCCGTAGGGATAGCCGAACGAGACAGTCTCGGAGACGATCCGTTGCCGGCCGTTGCTGGCCCGTTCCGAGCGCTGCTGCGTGAAGTAGCCCGGCTGGATCATGAGGGAGATGTTGCCGCTCGACCGGGTCCATACCGGCGGCGAGCCCTTGGGCGCCCGGTAGGGCAACGTGACCTGCACGCTCGCGCGACTCAGAAAGCCCACTTCGCCGCTTTGCCAGGCGTCTTCACGCTCCATGGCCTGGGCTTCATCGAAGAGACGCTGAAACTTTTCCGGCGCAGCAATGACCTGTCCTCCCGAAGGGACGATGATGCGGCCGGGTGCGGCGTCTTCCGGCTTCCCGTTGGGTGTCAGGCGTTTGGTGACCATGATGGGCAAGAATTGTTCAAAGCCTTTGTACTAAAACGCCTTCTCCTTGTCACGCAGAATCGGGTACGTTTTCTGATTTTTACTCGTTGCTGGGGGAAGGGCGTCGGTGGGCAACCTGTAGGGTTGTCCACGGAAGACCTTTCCTAACTACCAGCCATATATACCTACTACGTTTACTACAGGTAAACCGTATACGCGCCCCGCAAAGCGTTGCTGGCGCTGGGTTTAGGGGGCAAAAGCGTACTCGATTCTGCGGCGCAGCGAACCTGAATCTGCGAGACAGCGTACCCGCTTCTGCGCATAACCGTACCCGCTTCTGCGCAATCCCCGTACCGGAATCTGCGGGGACAACCTTGAGTTGTCCACAGTGTTATCCACAGAACACGGGCGAAAAATGCCACCCGTTGTGGGCTCTTGGGCCCACCGTACCCGTTTCTGCGGATTCATCGACGGACTTGACCTTTGCACCGGTGTCTTTTTGAGTTGTGCGTACCCGTTTCTGCGTCCACGTTGGCTGTAACGCCACTGGAAGGCGTACCAGAATCTGCGAGTCTTCCGTGGGTCGGCATCATTTCGGTACGCGTAGGCAACAACTTTCCATGAAAGCGAGCGCACGCTCTGTCTAGGCACCTGCGCAGACAGGCGTACCCGTTTCTGCGATGTCCACATCGACATGCGGAACGCTGCGCTTGCGCGTTGAGCTCAACAGGCAACGTCTAGGCCTCAAACTTTCATCGCTGAAACCAATGGACGAGGCGGATCAGCTGTTGATCGGCAACGACGTGCGGGCCGTACCTGTTTCTGCGGGTAAAAACCCTTATTCGCCAACGCCTTACAGCGCGGGCTGCAACGGTAGCCGTACCCGTTTCTGCGTATGCCTGCGCAGAAACAGGTACGCTGCTCACAACAATCCTCTCGCAGAAACGGGTTCGCTTGTCTTTTCCGGGCGCGGGGGTGCTACGCAGAAATGGGTACGCGTGCTTATTGCCCCCATAGCTGATGCCCCTGATGGCGGCGGCCCTTATGCGTACCTGTTTCTGCGACATCACGCGCAGAAATGGGTACGCAAATTCGCTTGCAACCTGCTTGCCGGAACCGTTTCGCAGAAACGGGTACGCGTTGCGCCGACAGCCCAGCAGGCGTTCGGGCGGCGATGCACTGCCACGCCCTGTGCAGGTGGCTGGCGTTTCAGGCATCATGCGCGTCCCGCGCGCGGCGCTCTGGCACTTGGCTTGCGCGCTCTCCATCCCTCCCATCGCATGAACAGCATTTCAATCCGTGACGCCCTGCGCCCGGGAATCCTGCCAAGCGTCATGTTGCCCCGCGGGGCACACGCGGCAGAGCATCCGTGTGCCATGCCGAGCCAGCCGGCGATGGCGCTTCACGACAAGAGGAGACAACCGGCATGACCTGGCTTACGCGCTTTTTCAAGCTCAAGGAACATCAGACCGACGTGCGCACCGAGGTGCTCGCCGGCCTGACGACGTTCCTCACAATGGCGTACATCGTCTTCGTGAACCCGAACATCCTGGCCGACGCGGGCATGCCCCACGACGCCGTGTTCGTGGCCACCTGCATCGCTGCCGCCATCGGCACGATCATCATGGGGATGTACGCCAACTATCCGATCGCCATGGCGCCCGGCATGGGGCTGAACGCCTATTTTGCGTATGCGGTGGTCAAAGGCATGGGCTTTACGTGGCAGGCGGCGCTCGGCGCGGTGTTCATTTCGGGCTGCCTGTTCCTGCTGGTGAGCGTATTCCGCATCCGCGAAATGATCGTCAACGGGATTCCGCATTCGATCCGCGTGGCGATCACGGCGGGAATCGGGCTGTTCCTGGGCATCGTGTCGCTGCGGGGTGCCGGCCTGGTCGTCGGCAATCCGGCGACGCTGGTTTCCCTGGGCGACGTGCATCAGCCATCGGTCATCCTCGCCGTGATCGGCTTCTTCCTGATCGTGGCACTGGACCATCTGCGCGTGAAGGGCGCCATCCTGATCGGCATTCTGGCCGTGACGGCAGCGAGCTTCTTCTTTGCCGGCAACACTTTCCACGGGGTGGTGTCGATGCCGCCGTCGCTGACGCCGACGCTGCTCCAGCTCGACATCATGGGCGCGCTCTCGGTTGGCATCCTCAACGTGGTGCTGGTGTTCTTCCTGGTGGAGCTGTTTGACGCGACCGGCACGCTGATGGGCGTGGCCAACCGTGCCGGTCTGCTCAAGCAGGGCAAGATGGACCGTCTGAACAAGGCGTTGCTGGCGGACAGCACGGCCATCATGGCCGGGTCGCTGCTGGGCACGTCGTCCACCACGGCCTACATCGAAAGCGCGTCCGGGGTGCAAGCCGGAGGCCGCACGGGCCTGACCGCACTGACGGTTGCGGTGCTGTTTCTGCTGTGCCTGTTCTTCTCGCCGCTGGCCGGGGTGGTACCGGCGTACGCCACCGCGCCCGCGCTGCTGTACGTGTCCTGCCTGATGCTGCGCGAACTGGTGGACCTGAACTGGGAGGACACCACCGAAGCCGTGCCGGCCGTGCTGACCGCGCTGATGATGCCGTTCACCTATTCGATTGCCAATGGTGTCGCGTTTGGCTTCATCACCTACTCGGGCCTCAAGCTATTTACCGGCCGTGCCCGCGAGGTGCCGATCATCGTGTGGATCATCTCGGCCGTGTTTCTGTTCCGATTCTTCTATCTGTCGGGCGGACACTGAGCCTTGTCTGGCAGAAAAACGCGGACCGTTGCGTCCGCGTTTTTTTTGCCAGCTACCAAGCCGTACCCGTTTCTGCGACCGACGATGGGCCCGGGCGTACCCGTTTCTGCGTGCTATTGCCAGCGCCCGTACTTCGGAGCGTACCTACTTCTGCGTACGAAGTTAGCGACAACTGTCTGCTAGATGCCCGTGCCATGGGGGCTTGGTGCAGTGTGCTCCCGAAGGGCCCGTCTGGCTTGCGTACCCGTTTCTGCGTCGTGTGTGGAGGCGTGTCAGGCCGAGGGCGTGGCCAGTTTGCGGGCCGCGTCGGCGATGCTGGCGGCCAGGTCGGCTTCACGTGCGCGTACGGCGACCGCCGGCAATGCGGCGAGGCCCAGTGCACGGGCAACGTCGGCAGCGGCCTCTCCGGCGGCGAGCCGCTCGCGCAGATGCGCCGTGCGTACACCCCGCAGCGAGGCATGCGCCAGACGTGCTGCGGCATCGGGCTGACCCATGGCTCGTGCGTAGTCGACCGCCTCGCTCAGCATGGCTTTGACGATCAGCAGCAGTTGCGAGCGTGAAGCGAGGCCTTTGCGTTCGCCGAAGTCACGGCGCAGCGAAGGGGAATCGATGATGCTGCCGTCTGCGCGTCGTGGCGACCGCCTGCGCACCGAGAGAAGCAACGGCGTGGCTTCGTTAGGCAGCGGCAGCGGCGACAGGCCGAACGCCGTACGGTATTCGCGCAACGCACCCATGATCGCGTCGCACGGCAGCCAGCGCTGAGAGCGTCCGATACCCGCGCGGAGCAGCCAGACTGACGCGGGCAGGGAGGCATCGGGTGCCGCGTCGGCGGGCGGTACCGCGTGCAATGCCAGATCGCCCATGCGTGCGGCGACCAGCTCCGCTACCCGCAGGCTGGCGTGCGCGAGCAGGACTGCCAGGAAGTGGTCGCGTGCCTGCCGCAGCCGCGCTTCGCGGCCCAGAGCCACGCGCGCCCGCACCGCATCGACGATCAGCCCCATGTCGGCAGCGCTCAGGCGCGATTGTGGCTGCGTCGGTGTCGCGCCGGCAATGGACGCCTCCGTTGCGGTTCCCGTTCCCGCTTCCGGAGGCGGGACGGTGATGACGATGGCGTCATCGTCGAGAAATGGGTTCGCGCGCAGATATCCGGCACGCTGAAGCCATCCGCAGAGGTTGGCGGCAATGATGCTGCATTGTCGGGTGGAGCGCGCGGAAAGCGCGCCTCGCAGCGGCGTCCAGTTGACATCGCTGCGATCGATGCCGCGAGCACTGATTGCCCACGGCGGCGGATCTTGCAAAAAGCGCAGATAGGTGAGCGCGTCTTCACGCTGCCAGGCGGCGATCGGCTTGCCAACGGTGCGCGCATACCAGCACACGCGATCCGCTTCCACGCGGTATTGCGACAGTGTCGACGCGCCAACCGCACGGGCGCCTGAAGCGCGCGCATCGAGCCAAGCCTGCACACGTTCGCGCTCCAGTGCAAACGCCTGCGGATCCGCTTGGGAGGCCGCATGGTGAGGGAGGGGCGCGGCGTTTGCCGGACGCGGATCGAACATGCTGAAAGGTCGGTCGAGGTGACAAGCACGGATCGCGCAAGTATAGCGAGACGCATTGACGCGCAGCCGCATGCGCCGTCCCAGCACAGCGAATCAACAGGCGCGGGCACGCGGCCTGCTCGGTGGTCTGCGTCGCACGCGTGTCGGAGTGTCTCCGACATGACGTTCGGAGCAGGATCGATAGGCGTGCCGTCAAGTGCGCGGCTATCGTTTGCTCCCACGCGTCGACAACAACGTACACGGGCCGGCAGATCATGCGGCCCGCTTCAAGACGCTTTCCTCGAGGTGCAAGATGAAGATGCAGATCAAGAAGATCGCAGCCGTGCTGCTGTTGGGTTCGCTCGGTATGCTCGCGGCGTGTGGCGGCGGCAGTGATGACATTGGCCAGATCATCGGTACCAGCTCACCGCAGTACCGGACGATGCACGTCAATCCATTCATTGGTAACGTGGACTTCGGGGTCAACGGCACGACCAGGATCGCCAATGTCGGCTTCAAGAACGTCAGCAACTATTTCGGTATCGATGCCGTTGCGACGACCGCCACAGTGTCAAACGCGGGCAGCGCGACACCGCTTGCTTCGGCCAATTTCAATCCGGCCAACGGTCATCGCTATACGGCGCTTGCCATCGTAGGCGCCACGGCCTCGGCCACCAGCCTGGCGATCATCGATGATCCATATGACAAATCGCTTCTCTCGGACAAGGCGCGTGTGCGTACCTTCAACGCCGCGTACAACGCCCCCAATGTCGATGTCTACGTGACGGCGCCGAACGCGGATATTTCGGCTGTGCCACCGACCATGGGCGGCGCCGCATACGGTAGCGCGTCGCCTGCCAGCACACAGGATTCCATCTATGTGGACGGTGGCACGTACGAGATACGCGTGACGACGGCCGGCACAAAGAGCGTCATCTTCGCCTCGCAGCCATTCAGCCTGGCCAACAATGCGGACTGGCTGATCACCACGCTGCCCGCAGGCGGCGCGGGCACGGTCACCCCCAACGCCATCCGCGTGCTCGTGGCCCAGGCCAACGGCGCATCGCAAACGGCTGCCGAATTACCCGCGCAGTAAGCTTTCACGTAGCACGACGCGGTGCCCAGGCACCGCTTTTTTTTTCTTGCGCGGGCCGGGAATGAAAACTGCTAAGCAAAGTCGCGGTGAGCACATCTGTATCCGGCCTGCTGGCACTGGCACACCGCGTGCCGCAGGCGCGTGTCGTTTTCTTTGGCGGGAAGCTTCTCGACGTGTTCTGGATTGATGATCCGTTGACGGGAACACGCTTGCACGTCAGCGCAGCAGCGCAGACCTGGGGCGTACGGGCTGAGTCCTTGTGTGGCGATCGCGAGCAGTGGCTGGCCCACGTGCATCCCGACGACCACGCGGCCCTGCGCGCGGCATGGGACGGCCTGGCGCGCGGGCAGGACTTCGTGCTCGAGTACCGGTGGATCGGCGTCGATCACCGGGAGCAGCGCGTGCGCGAGCGTGGCTACCTGATGCCGTCGCCCAACGGCGGGCCCGTCCACGCCGTCGGCGTGATCGAAGACGTGACGCAGCGCCAGCAAACGCTGACCGCACTCACCGAATCGGAATTCCAACTGCAGTGGTTGACCGAGAGCGTGCCGTTTCCGCTAGTGCAGATCGATCCGGAGCACCGCGTGCGCTTTGCGAACCGGGCGTATGCGCAGCGCTTTGGCATGCTGCCCGACGCGGTGGTTGGTTCGCATCTGCGGGCGGTGATGGGCGAGGCAGCGTATGCGCGCATCCTCGCCCATCTGGGTGAGGGCTTCGCGGGCCGGCGCGTCGATTTCGAAATCGAACTGCCGTATCCGGAGGACATTGGCTCGCGCTTCGTCCACGCAGCCTATTCGCCGCAACAGGGGCCCGACGGGAGCGTGCAGGCCCTCGTATGTCTGGAGGAGGACATCACCGAGCGCAAGGAGGCCGAGCGCGAGCGCTACCGCCACCAGCGCGAATTCGTCACGCTTGTCGAGAATGCACCGGACGTGATCGCACGGCTTGATCGGGACCTGCGTTGCGTCTACGTCAACTGCGCGGTGATCCATGCCTTTGGTGTGACGCCGGCCGCCATGACAGGCCGCACGCTGTCGGCATCACCCTTGCCCGCGACGGTTGCCGGCCCGCTGGACGCAGCGGCGCGGCTGGCATTCACCACGGGCGCCGAGCAGACGCTCACGCTGCACCTGGATGCCGGGGAGCGCCGCACCGGCATCGCACATTACAACGTGCGCGTGATTCCAGAGGAGGACCGCACTGGCACCATCGAATCTGCGATGCTGATCGTGTACGACGTCACCGAGCGCACCGAGGCGGAGCGCGAACGCGATGCGCTGTTGCTGCGCGAGCAGACGGCGCGTGCGCACGCCGAGGCGGCCACCCTGGCGCGCGACCAGTTTCTCGCAGTGGTGTCGCACGAACTGCGCTCACCGCTCAACGGGATCCAGAACTGGACCTATGTGCTGGAGAACCAGTTGTCTGACGGCTCACCGCTCGTGCAACGCGCGCTGGCAGGCATCAAGACCGGCGTAGAGCAGCAGGTACGGCTGATCGAGGACCTGCTTGACGCTACGCGCGTCATGAGCGGCAAGTTGCGCCTGACGCGCGAGCCATTCGTTCTGAGCCTCGCGATCGAGCGTGCGCTCAACAGTGTGCGCGCGCTGGCTGCGGAGCGCGGCATTACGCTGCATGTGGCCAGCCTGCTTGAAGCGCATGAAATCGATGGTGACGCAGATCGCGTCGAGCAGATCGTCTGGAACCTGCTGACCAACGCCATCAAGTTCACGCACGAAGGCGGTGATGTATGGCTGTCAGCGGACCTGGTGGGCGAGGTCGTCCGGATCGTGGTGCGTGACAACGGGCGCGGCATCGGGCCCGCGTTCCTGCCCTATCTGTTCGATCCATTCCGGCAGGCCGATGGTGCGCACACCCGCCGCACCGGCGGTCTCGGCCTGGGGCTTGCGCTGGTCAAGCGCCTGACCGAGCTGCATGGCGGACGCGTGCATGCCCATAGCGATGGCGAGCGCAGCGGCGCGGTCTTCACGGTTTATCTGCCGCTGCATGCCGGAGCCGAGTTGACACCGCCGCTCGCCGAGGACCTTGCGCGCAGCGGGCCGCTTCCGTCGCTGGCGGGCTTGCGTGTGCTGCTCGTCGATGATCAGCAAGACGCGCGCGATGCGCTTGCCACGCTGCTGGCGCAAGTCGGTGCCGACGTGGCCAGCGTGGGGTCGGGCCAGGAAGCCATGACGCAGCTCGACGCGTGGGGTGTGCCGGCGCGGCCGCGGGCCGTGGTGTGCGACATCGCCCTGCCTGATGAAGACGGTTACGCGATCCTGCAGAAGATCCGTACCTGGGAGCGGTTGCACGTGCCAGCCGGCGCCTCCCCAATCGCAGCCATTGCCCTGACGGCCTTTGCCCAGCCAGACGATCGCGCGCGTGCGCTGGCGAGCGGTTTTCAGGAGCACCTGGTCAAGCCCGTGTCGCCTTATGACCTGGTGCGTACGTTGCGCAATCTGGCCGCGCCCTGAGATGCCGCGCCCGCGCGGAACAGGGCGCACCACGTTCCTTGCCATGTCCGACCCGCTTCCGACCCACTCGACGCAGGCGCCTCCAGGCCCGGGGCCGGCGCCCCAGCCGACGCTATTGACCGGCCTCCAGCAGCCGGCGTGGCGGCTGGCGATGGTGCTGGTCGCCATTGGCGGCGCGCTGGTCTTCCTGCAGTGGGCCCGCGTGTTCCTGGTGCCGCTTACGTTTGGTGTGGTGCTCGCATTTGCGCTGAATCCGCTGGTGGTACGCCTGCAGCATTGGTATGTGCCGCGCCCCGTGGCAGCGGCTGTCATCGTGCTTGGCTTGTGGCTCGCAGGCGGTGCGGTGGTCTTCGGTATGCAGGATGGCGTGTCTGCCGTGGCCGAGCGCGTTCCGCTGGCGGCAGAGCGCATGGCTGAATCGGTCGATCGGGTCCGTGATCGCCTGAGCGGTGCATTGGACAAGATGCGGCAAGTGACGACGGCCGTCGAGCATGCGACCGAAGGCGTGCCGGCCAAGCCGCCGTCGCAGCCTGCACGGCGTCCGGCGGCAGCCGCGCCACCCGCGCCGCACGACACGCTGCCGGTATTGCCCCTGCGCGAGTTCGTGTGGACAGGATCGGCCAGCCTGTTTGCCCTGGCCGGGCAACTGGTGGTGGTCTCGTTCCTCGTGTACTTCCTGCTCGCTTCCGGGCAGGCGCTCAAGCGCAAATGGGTACGGGCGGTTGGTCGCACCCTGAGCGAGAAGAAGCGGGCGGTGCGGATGATGGCCGGGATCGGCACCCAGATCCAATACTCGCTGCTGGTGCTCTTCGCCAGCAACATCATGCTGGGGATCCTGACGGCCATGGCCTTTGCGCTTCTGGGCATGGACGACGCGACGGTGTGGGGCCTGGCGGCGGCCGTGTTGCACTTCGTGCCGTACCTCGGTTCGGTCGTGATGGTGGTGGCCAGCGGCATCGGCGCCTATCTGCAGATGGGCACCTGGGCGGATGCGTTGATCGTGGCGGGAACGACCCTCGTGTTTGCCACGCTGGTCGGCACGTTGCTCATGACCTGGCTGCAGAGCCGTGCGTCCAAGCTGGACCCGTGCGTGGTCTATATCGGGTTGCTGCTGTGGGGCTGGCTGTGGGGAGTGTGGGGGTTGCTGCTGGGGACCTCTGTCACGGCAATGATCAAGGTGGTGTGCGATCACGTCGAGCGGCTGCGCCCGCTTGGCGTCCTGCTTGGCACGACCGACGCGCCCGCGGGGGTATGGCAACGCCTGCTCGATCGTCTGCGCGGCAGGCCGACACGGCGCCGGCAAGGCGCGCCGCGGCGTTGAGCTGGTGGTTGGGCAGCAAGCGTTACAAGCGGCGATGTAACCGTTACGCGACAAGCGCGATCCCTGCATCGGCAACGGTCGGCCGCCGTGCCCCGAGCGTCAGGCGTGGCGGGCCGGCCATGCCGGACGGCAAGCGCCTGAATGCCTGGCACGTCAGTTGCGGTTTGCATAACATCTTCAGTTCGTCCGCAGGAGGGCGTCATGATCCCGCATCGAGATGCTGTCGTCTGCGGCGCCAACCAGCGCGACGCAACGTCCGCAGGCGCCAGTCCGCCGCGCCCGCCAGCCGCAGAACGGGAAGAATGCGTTGACGCCGTATTGGGCAAACCCGAGCAGGACATACCGGAGCGCAGCACGGCAGACCGCCCGCCGCATGCGCGCGATGAGCGGCTCGAGGCACAGCGCTCCGGCCCGCGCGCCGATATCGAACAGGCCGCGCGCGACATCGACAGCGGGCAGCTCGACACCGATCTGCACAACACTCCCGGGGTTGAGCGCGTGGTGCGCGAACACCATGCAGCCAACCGTGAAGATCCCGATCGGCGGGTTGCCAACCGCAGTGCGGACGACCTGGCCGACAAGCGCAACGAGGCCGGCAGGCCCGGCCCCAGTCGCGCAGAACGCAAGTCCTGAACGCCATCATGCGCATCGCCTACGTGACTGAGACCTGGCCTCCCGAACTCAACGGCGTATCGCTCACGGCTGCGCGGACGGTGGCGTTTCTGCGCGCCCGGGAGCACGACGTGATGCTGGTGCGGCCCCGTCAGCGAGTCGTCGATACGGGCCAGCCGCCGCTTTCCGGCGGCACACTGCGCGTGAGGGGGATGCCCATTCCACGCTATCCGGCGCTGCGCATGGGCCTGCCTGCGCGCCGCGGTCTTGTGCGCGCATGGCGGGCGTATCGGCCGGACCTGGTGCACGTGGCCACCGAGGGACCGCTGGGCTGGTCGGCGATTCGCGCGGCCCGGCAACTGGGCGTGCCCGTGACCTCGGACTTCCGCACGCGCTTCGATGAGTACGGCCGCCACTACGCCTGGGACGGTGCGGCGGCGCTGGTGCGCGCTTACCTCCGCGCATTCCACAATCGCACCGACCGCACGTTCGTGCCAACGCGTGAGTTGCAGCGCCAATTGCGTGCGTTGGCCTTCGAGCGCCTCAGCATCAGCACGCGCGGTGTCGATGCGCGCCAGTTCGCGCCGCACCATCGGAGCGAGGCGCTACGTGCACAGTGGCATGCCGCGGACGATGCGCCGGTCGTGCTGACGGTCGGGCGGCTGGCGGTGGAGAAGAATCTCGGGGTGGCGCTGGACGCATTCGATGCGATTCGGCACAACGTGCCCGGTGCCCGCCTGGTCATGGTGGGCGACGGCCCGCTGCGGCGGGTGTTGCAGCAGCGCTGCCCTGAAGCGGTGTTTGCCGGCATGCAGCAAGGACAGGCGCTGGCCGCGCATTACGCGTCGGCGGATCTGTTTCTCTTTCCGAGCCTGACCGAAACCTTCGGAAATGTGGTCGTTGAAGCCATGGCCAGCGGCTTGCCCGTGGTGGCGTTCGATACCGCCGCCGCTGGCATGCATGTGCGCAGCGGCGAGAACGGCCTGCTCGTTCCCGTCGGCGACGCAGGCGCCTTCGTGCGTGCCGCCACTGAGCTTGCGGCAGACGCGGCCCTGTGCTGTCGTCTCGGCGGTGCTGCCCGGCAGACCGCTCAGACGCTTGACTGGCCGCGCGTGCTCGAGCGCTTTGAAGCGGCGCTCATGGCCGTTCACCACGCGGCCGTTGCCGGGGGGGCCTACCATGGCGACCCACGTCTGGCCTGACTGGAAGCGCTGGCGCGAGCGCGACCGGCGGCTTGCCGTTGCGCTCAACAACGTCGCCGGCGATCCGTCCGTCATGCGCTTCTATCGTGGCGTCAGTCGCCTGGGCGACGGCATGCTGTGGTACGCGCTGATGGCTGCCCTGCCCGTCGTTGGTGGCGATACCGGCTGGGAATGCGCCAAGCAGATGGGTCTCACGGGGCTGCTGTCGCTGGTCATCTACATCGTGCTCAAGCGCGGCGTGTGCCGGCCGAGGCCGTATCTGTCCTGTGAAGAGATCCATCTGTGCGGGCGCGTGCTCGATCAGTTCAGCTTTCCGTCGGGGCATACGCTGCATGCCGTGTCGTTCAGCATCGTGATGGCGGCGTACTACCCGCGCATGGCCCTGGCTCTGGCGCCATTCACCCTCATGGTGGCGCTGTCGCGCGTGATACTCGGCCTGCATTATCCGAGCGATGTGCTCGCCGGCGCGGGGCTCGGCGTGCTGATCGGCGGGTTATCGGTGTGGCTGTTCTAGGCAGGGCTAGTACGACGTCTGCGGATGGCCGGCGGATGCGGTTTCCGGGCCGCCCATCCACGCCTGCGTAAACACCTGCGCAAAGCCGTTCTTGGTGACGGGCGTTCGCGTCTCCAGGCTCGACGCGAGCAGCTCCTGCCAATGGCGGATGACATCCGGATGGGCGGCATCGGCCGGATGCAGGCCGAGGCGGAGCACTGGCAGATTCGCATGCTGCCGGGCCAGCCACTGCAGGAAGTAGCGCGAAACCAGTCGCCGCGCAGGGGTGCGGACGCTGTAGGTCAGGCATGGTGCAGCGAGTGCGCGTGTCGGGTGCAGCAGAAAGAAGCGCCGCAGCGTCGTCGTGTAGCGCAGCGGCAATCCGTCGAGCGCCTGCCACGTGGCGGCGTTCATCAACCACGCCGGGGCGACGAAGCCGTGCAGCGGCCAACCGTTGGCGGCAAACCAGGCGGCTCCGGCCTCGATCCGGTGGCGAGCGGCCGCGAGCGGTATGGCAGCGAACTCGCCCTCGCCGGCCGTGTACCGGGTGCGGATCAGTTGATCGAGGATGCCGCCGGGCGGCTGATCGTCCAGATGCGCATAGCCGTGCAGCACGAGTTCGTCGCCTTCTGCCAGGCATTCGCTCATCAAGCGGCAGAAGCGGTCGCTGTTGCGTGCGGTCGGGCCACGATAGAAGTTCGGAATGACCAGCAGGGATTTCGGTACCCGGCACACCTCATCCAGCGCGTTCAGCAGGACCTTGCATGCCGGCCACGTGGCCGGTGTGACATCGTGCATGGCGAGAATGAGGTAGCGTGACATGGTGGGCTGCCGGTCTGCTTATCGGATGCGCGCGGTACGTGGGCGCACGCGCGTGACATGAAGTGGGTCGCTGGCAGCGCTCGCCTGCCGCCCCAGCAGCGCCAGGTAGCGGCGCAGCAACTGCGGCAACACGGCGCGCCAGTCATAGTGCATGGCGTGCCGGCGCGCGGCATGCGCGAGCGCGACCGGATCGCGCCGCCGCAGGGCGTGCAGCGCCTGGGCGAAATCGTCGGCGCTGCAGCGTGGCACCGCATAGCCGACGTGCTCATCCACCAGTTCACCCAGGCCGCCTGCCGCGCAGGCGACGACGGGTAGGCCGCTGGCCATCGCTTCCAGCGCGACCAGCCCGAAGGTCTCCTGGTCGCCTGCATGGACGAACGCATCGGCGCTGGCCATGGCCGCCGCCAGTTGCTGGGCATCGCCCTCGTAGGGCAGCGCGCGCACGTGCCTGCCGCGCGGCGGTGTCGGGCCGGAACCGATCGTGACCAGCAGGGTCCCGTCGTCGAGCCTGTCGACCGCGTCGCACAGCACGTGCAGGTTCTTTTCCGGGGCATAGCGGCCGACATAGAGGAGCACGCGCGCATCGCGGAGCAGGCCGAGTTGCGCTCGCCAGCGCAATGACCGCCGCGCCGGATGAAACAGGCGCGTGTCGACGCCCAAGGGTTGCAGTTCAACCTGCTGTACGCCCAGCTCAGCGACCTTCTGCGCGACGTAGTTGCTCGGCGCGAAGACGGTGTCGAAATGCGGATACAGCCTGCGCGCATAGGCCGCCGCGAAGTGTTCGGCAGGTGCGCCGCCCAATCGACGGAAGAAGGCCGGCAAGTCTGAGTGGCAGAAGGCCGCCACCGGTACCCCAAGGCGAGCGCCCGCGCGCAGCGCGGCCCACGACAACCGATACGGATCGCCCGCTTCGATGAGATCCGGCGACAGCGCGCACAAGGCCCGCTCGGCAGGTCCCGCGCGCAGCGGAATACGATAGCCATGCGACAGCGGCAGCGGCACTCCGGGCACCACCGCGATGGCGTTCGTCGCATCCTCCGCGATGCCTGGCACGACCAGCGTGTGCCGCCAGTGCGTGGAGCGGAGGAAATCGTGCTTGGCGCGCAGATAGCGCTTGACGCCTCCGCTCTCCGCCGCCCAGAACATCGTCACGTCGGCCAGATGGAGCGACGCCTCGGCAGCGTCGTTCATAGCGTGGTCGATCGGCAGCTTGCGCACGGCGGTCCTCCGGGGGATGCGCGGGGTCAGGCCTGGCGGCGCATTTCCGCCGGCGCAATGCGCATCAGCCCACGGTACTTGGCGACCGTGCGGCGCGCGACGATCACACCCTGCTCGGCCAGCATCTTGGCCAGCGACACGTCGGAGAGCGGTGCGTCGGCGTCTTCGGCCTCGATCATCTCCTTGAGCAGCGCCCGCACCGAGGCAGCCGAGCATGCGCCGCCCGTGTCGGTGGCCAGTTGCCGGGAGAAGAAATACTTGAATTCGAAGATGCCGCGTGGCGTGGCCATGTACTTGTTGCCGGTCGCGCGTGAAATGGTGGACTCATGCAAGCCCAGCTCTTCGGCCACATCGCGCAGCACCAGCGGTTTCATGGCCACTTCGCCGTACTCCAGGAAATGCTTCTGATGCGCGACGATCGCCTCCGCCACGCGTTGGATCGTGGCGAAGCGCTGCTGCGCGTTGCGGATGAGCCAGCGCGCTTCCTGCAGCTGATGCGCCAGCGGTGTGCGATGGTAGCCGCGCGTCTGGGCAAACAGTTCGGCATAGACCTTGTTGATGCGCGCGCAGGGCGCTACCGCCGGGTTGGTCACCGCGATCCACTTGCCCCGGATCTTGGCGACGATCACATCGGGCACGATGTAGCCCGCGTGTGCTTGCGAGAAGCGCAGTCCCGGGCGTGGGTCGAGCATGCGAATGAGCGCGCAGGCATCGCGAAGCTCATCTTCCGTGCAGCCGAGCGCGCGGCGCATCTGTGTGAATTCGCGCTTGGCGAGGCGGGGCAGGTGGCTGCGCACGATGTCGTGGGCGACCTCCTGGATGCGCTCCTCGGCCTCGGTGTCGGCGGGCCGCGCCTCGATCTGCAGACGCAGGCATTCAGACAGGTCGCGCGCCGCCACGCCCGGGGGATCGAGGCTCTGCACGAGCGCCAGGGCGATCTGCATTTCCTTCTCGGTTGGCGGAGGTTCCACCGGCGCAAGCGGAATGAGTTCGGAGAGCAGTTGGCGCAGGTAGCCGTCGTCGTCAAGCGCCTCGATCACCGTCTGCCCCAGCAGGCAATCACGCTGCGACAGGCGGTAGCTGCGCAACTCCTGGTGCAGATGTTCGCGCAGGCTTGGCGTGGCGTGCACCCATTCGCCAATGTCGCTGTCTTCGCCGTCGCCATGGTGTGCGCCGCCATGGCTGTAGTACGTGCCGAAATCGGCAGGAAACTCATCTGCTGTGGCAAGCGCCGGGTCGGTCTCGATGGCGCTCGTGGTGGTTTCCAGCGGCAATGCTTCGGACGGCGTGTGGTCGGTGCCGCTGCCATCCAGGTCTGCCGGGCCGGGCAGGTCGCTCGCACGGGTCGCATCCGGCTGCGCACCGGCTTCTTGCTCGACCTCCTCCAGGAACGGGTTGCTTGCGAGCGCTTCTTGCATTTCCTGCGCAAATTCGGTTGCGGATAACTGCAGCAGCTTGACGGACTGCTGCAGCCGCGGCGTCAGCGCGAGATGCTGCTTCGCACGCATTTCCAGAGCGGCCTTGACCATTCGCCTTGCCTCCTTGAGTGAGTGGGCGCCGACGTTCCGCCGGCATCTCCACGGAGCAATGCAAAGGGTGTGCCATGTCAGCAAAGCGAGATACGGCAAGGCTTTGCGGGTGGCTGGCACGCCGTTTCTACATGGTCATGTCGTTTTTATATGCGCATTGTTGCCTGCGCATGACAGGCATGCAGGTGTCAGGCGTGCCAGGGTCAGCGCAGTTGCACAGGGGCGAGCGGGAACATGCGTTGCTGCAGGGCTCACGGGGTAGCCGCGGGCTTGCCTCATCTTTTTGCCACTCGTGTCTACCAGGAGAAGCCGATGCATTCACGAACCCTGATCGCCGCCATCGCGAGCGCTGCCCTGACTTTCGGGACGACAGTGGCTGTGGCGCAGTCCACCACGCCGCCCGCTCCCGCAGCCGATGGCCAGAGCGCCATGCCGGCGGCGGGCGCTGCCGAGGCACATGCATCGACAGGCAAGCCGATGCACAGGAAATCGCGACACCACAAGACATCCAAGGCCAAGGGGGGGGCCAACAGTGCCGGCGATATGTCGCACTCGGGCGTGCAGTCCGGCGGCAACGAGGCGGCTACCACCACGGGCAACTCGCAGCCGGCCACCTCCAGGCAAGACCAGTAACGGGCGAGGGGACGGCCATGCCGATGTCATCCGCTGAACCACGCCGCATGGGCCCGCGCATGCGCGCGGAAACCGAGCCGGCACCGCGCCGGCCCGCGCCTCCACCGCATGAGCGCCGCCGCCACGAACACCCGGGCGAGCGCGCGCACGCCCATCCGCGCTAGGACGTCCGCGCGGATGCCACGTGCGTTGAACGCCCGACGGTGCGACAGGCGGGGACGGTCAGGCCGCCATGCCAGCGGCCGTCGCGCCTTGATAGAGATCCAGGCGGTTGTACAGCGTCTTCAGGCTGACGCCGAGCGTCTTGGCCGCCTGGCGCTTGTCGCCGTGGAAATGCTCGAGCGTGGCCAGGATCATGGCGCGCTGGGCCTCGGCCAGCGTGACGCCGACCGACAGGTTCAGCACGCCTTCCTTGACGGTCGGTCGGGTAGGGCCGCGCGGCGAGCTGATCGGATTGTCCAGATCGACCGTCTTTTCGCCAAGGATGTAGCCGCGTTGCACTGCATTGCGCAGTTCCCGAACGTTGCCGGGCCAGCCGTGGTTGCGCAGTACCGTGAGTGCTGTGCGCGAAAACACTTTGTCCGTCTGGTGGGCCGCGTTGAACTGCGCCAGGAAATGCAGGGCAAGTTCTTCGATGTCGTCGCCGCGGTCACGCAGCGGCGGCACATGCAAGGGCACGACGGCCAGGCGGTACATCAGGTCTTCGCGAAAGGCGCCGTCCGCCACCGCTTCCATCAGGTTACGGTTGGTCGCCGCGATGATGCGCGCGCGTGTCTGGATCGGCTCGGTGCCGCCCACGCGCATGAACACGCCGGTCTCCAGCACGCGCAGCAGCTTGACCTGCATCTCGACCGGCATTTCGGTGATTTCGTCCAGGAAGATGGTCCCGCCGCAGGCATGCTCGAAATAGCCGGTATGCCGCTGGGTTGCGCCGGTGAAGCTGCCTTTCTCGTGCCCGAAGAGTTCCGACTCGATCAGGTTGGGCGAGATCGCGCCGCAGTTCACGGCAATGAATGCCTGGTCCGCGCGCGGGCTCATATCGTGCACCGTACGCGCGATGAGTTCTTTGCCGGTGCCCGATTCACCGATGATCAGCACGGTGGCCAGCGTGCCTGAGACCTTGCCGATCTGGTTGTACAGCGCGCGCATGACGGGCGAGCGGCCGTACAGATGGCCGAAGTCGGGCTCCGCAATGGCGATGGCCTGGGCGGCGGCGGGGTCGACGTCGTCAAACTCCGCGATATCGGTCAGGCTGGGGGGGCAGGGCAGTCGCCCGGCCGTCGTGGCGTGCTCGTCTGCGAAGGCTTCGCTCAAGGACATGGCTCCCTCGTGGTCGGTCACGACGGGACGTCGTTGCGCGGAGCCCATCCGCTCAGCGGTACGGGCTACTGGTTGCTTGGCGCGTCGTCATCCCGTCACATTGTGTTCAAAAGTTGAGTCATTATCGGGGCCGGTCCCGCGCGTTGTATGTCGGGCAGGCGCTGACGTTTCGGCCGTCCTGTCGGCCAAACGCTGACAAGAATCGCGCCCAAGACGCTTGTGGGACGGGGATTTCGCGGCAAGAAGGGACGTTCCCTTTCCATTTGCCCCGATGGGTGGCGAACCGCCGGCCTTCTCAACTATGCTGAACGCAACCCTGTCGCAAGGGCTCCTCAACCCGAGTGACGCATGCGAGCCTTTTCTTGCACGGCGCGGTGTAAAAATTACCAGCGCCCGCGTCACACACCCCGTCCGGGACGCGTGATTGCCGTGGCCGTATTCGCTGGAATACTTTTTGCACCTGCCGCGCGCCTAGTGCACGCACCAGCCCCAAGCATTGACCGCCGGCAGTGGCCGGCCCATCCAACCGAACCGAGATGCCACATATCCTGATTGTCGAAGATGATGCCAACGCGCGCGCCGCGCTAGGTGAGCTGGTCGGTGCAGAAGGCTTTACCACCGCGCTGGCCGGGTCGTTGCGCGATGCGCGCATTCAGATGTCGCGTCACAGCCCCGACGCGGTGCTGATCGACCTGATCCTGCCCGATGGCAACGGCATGGACCTGATGGAAGACATCGCGCCCCACTCCGGCACGGAGATCATCGTCATGACCGGCCACGCCAGCGTCGAGACAGCGGTCGAGGCGCTGCGCATGGGTGCGGCCGATTACCTCGTCAAGCCGGTCAATTTCCAGCGGCTCAAATCGGTGCTCGCGCGCATTCCTCGCCCGGGCGATCTCAAGGCCGAGATCGGCAACCTGCGGGGTGAGTTGCGCCGCCTGGGCCTCTTCGGCCAGATGCTGGGCAACTCGACGGTGATGCAGACCCTGTATGACCAGGTCAGCCGCGTGGCGCCCACCGAGGCGACCGTCCTGCTCATTGGCGAATCGGGCACCGGCAAGGAACTGGCGGCGCAGACCATCCACGACCTGAGCCTGCGCCGCAAGCAGCCTTTCCTGCCGGTCAACTGCGGCGCCATCTCGCCCAACCTGATCGAATCGGAGATGTTTGGCCACGAGCGCGGCAGCTTTACCGGCGCGGATCGCCAGCACAAGGGCTACTTCGAGCGCGCCAACGGGGGCACGCTGTTCCTGGATGAGATCACCGAGATGCCGATCGAGCTGCAGGTCAAGCTGCTGCGCGTGCTGGAGACCGGCGTGTTCATGCGCGTGGGTACCAACCGCGAGATCGACTCCGACGTGCGCGTGATTGCCGCCACCAACCGCGACCCCGAAGAAGCGGTTGCCGACGGCAAGCTGCGCGCTGACCTGTACCACCGTTTGAACGTGTTCCCGCTGCAACTGCCCCCACTGCGCGAACGCGGCAAGGATGTCGAACTGCTCGCACAGCATTTCCTGGATCAGCTCAACGCACAGAGCAACACCAAGAAGGCGTTCCTGCCGCCGGCCATGGAGACGCTGCGCGCGTACAACTGGCCGGGCAATGTGCGTGAGCTGCGTAACTACGTGCAACGCGCCTACATCCTGTCGGACGACGCCG
Organism: Burkholderiaceae bacterium; assembly: GCA_028871175.1. Taxonomy (GTDB): domain Bacteria; phylum Pseudomonadota; class Gammaproteobacteria; order Burkholderiales; family Burkholderiaceae; genus Ralstonia; species Ralstonia condita. The sequence continues at coordinate 19,001 of JAGWNU010000038.1, forward strand.
GGATCGACACGGCCAACGTGCCGCTGCAAGTGTCGAGCACGCAAACCGGCTCCGGCGGCTCGACGCTGACGATTCCGGTGGGCACGTCGCTGGCCAGCGCCGACAAGAAGATCATCCTGGCCACCCTCGAGCAGTGCGGTGGCGTCAAGAAGCGCGCGGCGGAGCTGCTCGGCATCAGCCTGAAAACGCTGTACAACCGGCTCGAGGAATACAACAGCAACAGCGACGCCGATGACGGTGACGATGACACCGGCCCGGGCCGCGCGCATATCACGGAAGCCTAGGCTGCGCCGTCATGCTCCCGGGACACGCGTCGGGCTTTGCGCGTGCGGTACGCGGCTTGCTGACGGTGGGGTAACCGCCGCCACGGCGGCAAGCCCACCCCACCGCACAGGAGGTTTCCATGCTGCGCTACGCCCTCATCTTTTTCATCATCGCCGTGATTGCGGCCGTGCTCGGATTTGGCGGTATTGCCGCCGGTGCTGCAAGCATTGCCAAGATCCTGTTCATGATCTTTGTGGTGCTCTTCGTCGTCAGCCTGATCTGGGGCCTGGTGGCGGGGCGAGGATGACGCCGCTCGCCCTCGCCGACCTCCATCCATTGCAACCACCGGAGTGCTGACCGATGGAACTCTCTGAGACCAACCCGTTCCCGAAATCCGACGGCCACGGCAACCTGATCCGCGATGACGTGGCGCAAGCCGCCGAGCGCGTCAAGGCGACGACTGCCCAGGCCATCGACCGCACCGCTGATGCCGCCGCCACGGCGCTCGACGAGGCCGCCGTCAAGCGCGAGCAGTGGCGTGCGTCGCAGCAGCGGCTCATGTCGGATGCGGCCGAGTGCATGCGTACACACCCGCTCGCCACGATCGGCCTCGCGTTTGGCGCCGGCTTTTTGCTGAGCCGACTGCTGGGCGGGCGCGACGATTGAGCGAAGGCTTGCGCACGCAAGCCTCGCTGACTACGCTCGAAAGCGGCACGGGGCCGCCCGCGCCGCTTTCTTCGAGGATCGCTCATGCGCCTGGCCGGCTTTTTCCTTGATCGCGATGTGTTCAGGCGCACTGCCAGGATCCTGCTGGGTGCCGCGCAGCAGTGGTCTGCGCACCGCGCGGCCAGCAAAGGCGCGGCGCTGTCGTTCTATACGTTGTTTTCCATGGCGCCGGTGCTGGTGCTCGTCATTTCCATCGCCGGCCTGTTTTTTGGCGAGCAGGCGGCGCGCGGGGAGATTTTCGGCCAGATCCAGGGCCTGGTGGGCGCACAGGGCGCGGCCGCCGTCGAGACCATCCTGGCCGCGACCAAGCGGTCGGGCCATGGACTGTTTGCCGCGGTGATGGCCCTTGCGCTTCTGGTCGTGGGCGCCACCACGGCATTTTCCGAACTGAAGGACAGCCTGGACGAACTGTGGGATGTGCCGCCGCGCCAGCAGCCTGGACTGTGGGGTCTGCTGCGTTCGCGGCTGCTGTCTTTCAGCCTGGTGCTGGTACTGGCCTTCTTGCTATTGGTGTCGCTCATCATCAACGCGGCGCTTGCCGTGCTCGAGCGATTCTGGGGCGCGATATGGGAAAGCGCAGGGCTGTTCGCGCCGATCGCGGAAGCGTTTTCGTCGGTATTCTCCTTCGCGGTCGTATCGCTGCTCTTCGGCACCATCTTCAAGATGCTGCCCGAAACGCGCGTGGCCTGGCGCGACGTGGCGCTTGGCGCGGTAGTCACGGCGCTGCTCTTCACGCTCGGCAAGCATCTCATCGGGCTGTACCTGGGCAACAGCGCGGTCGCCTCGTCGTATGGTGCCGCGGGCTCGGTCGTGGCGCTGATGTTGTGGATCTACTACTCGGCGCAGATCTTTTTCTTCGGTGCGCTTGTCACCCGCCAGTACGCGCTGCGGTTCGGCAGCCGCCAGCACGAGACCGCGGGGCCGGGTGCGCAGGCTGCGCTGCTCAACCCGGCGCTTGCAGCCAATCTGGCAAGCGGCAGCGGCACCGGCCCCGGGGTGCGCGAAGGGCGCTGAACCCGCCCGCTTCGTCAATCCCGCGTCAATTGCTCGAGCAGCATCCCCGCCACAAAGGCCAGGCCGATGGTGAGGACGGGGTGCTGACGTACTGAGCCGCTGGCCTGCTCGGAGACGTTCGCGTGCAGGTGCTTCAATTGTTCCGTGCGCTTGTCGAACTGCGTGAGCGCAGTGGAGATGACGCCTGCCAGCCGGTCGATGCCTTCTGCCGTGGCATCTTTCACGCGCTGCGCGGTGTGATCGATCTGCGGGTGCAGTGCCGTGATGGTGGCGCCATGGCTGCCAGTCGTGGACGGTGTCGGGGTCGGTTCGGTCATGTGGGCCTCCTGAAATTGAGATTCCGCGTCAGCCAGTCACAAGCAACCACCATGCCCCCAGGAGCGCTGCCCCAAAAGAAAAGGGCCACGCAGGTGGCCCTCGACACGATGCGGAACGGCACCTAGCCGACCGTCACCACGGTCTTGCGCACCGCCCAGATTTCCGCCTGCAGGGCGAGTGCAGCGAGCGCCTGCAGGCTGTCCTGCGGCAGGGCCTTGATCCGCTTGCGGCGATTGGCGGCACGCTGTTGACGCGCCGCACGCACGCTTTCGGCATCCAGTTGCCACGCCTTGCGCGTGGTTTCCAGAATGCGTTGCACGGCGGGATCGACAGGGGTTCGACTACGCACGATTTGGACTCCTTCCTTCTTCACGTCTTTCCGGATCGCAAAGCAACTTTCGCGACGGCCCCCACAATACGGGAGCTTCATGACAACTTCGATAACACCGTCTCCGAAAGGGTTGTCGGAGCATTCCGACAACGGATTGGTCTCGCCATCCCGCCGAACGGTTCCTAGGGGGTTTCCCGCCCTTGCACGGCAATGCAGGCGATCCTAAGCGAGTGCGCCGATCGCGTACAATCTCGGCTGCCCCGGATTGACAACTCCGTTCGGGCAGTCCATCGGCCGCCGGGACGACCCCGCCGGCCAGCGCACTTGCCACGTGCGCAACCATCCGCATTTTTCACTCCTTCCCTTTCGGTTTTTGCCCGTGAGTACGCTGCAGCAGGAGATCCGGCGCCGCCGGACGTTCGCCATCATTGCCCACCCGGATGCGGGTAAAACCACGCTGACCGAGAAACTGCTGTGGTTCGGCGGCGCCATCCAGATGGCCGGCGCCGTACGCGCACGTAAAGCCAACCGCCACGCCACCTCCGACTGGATGGAGATGGAAAAGCAGCGCGGTATCTCGGTGACGTCGTCGGTGATGCAGTTCCCGTACCGGAACGAGGGCGGCGACTACATCGTCAACCTGCTCGACACCCCGGGCCACGAAGACTTCTCGGAAGACACGTACCGCACGCTCACGGCCGTCGACTCCGCCGTGATGGTGATCGACTCCGTCAACGGTGTGGAAGCGCAGACCATCAAGCTGCTCAACGTCTGCCGTCTGCGCAGCACGCCCATCCTCACGTTCATCAACAAGCTCGACCGCGAAGGCCGCGCGCCCATCGAATTGCTCGATGAAATCGAAAGCGTGCTGCAGATCCAGTGCGCGCCGATGACGTGGCCGATCGGCATGGGCAAGTCGTTCAAGGGCGTATATCACCTGGTCAACGACACGGTGCAGCTGTTCGATCCGAATGCCGACAACGAGAAAGGCGCCACCGCCGGCCTGATTCAAGGCCTGGACAACCCGGAGCTGGATCGCGTGCTGGGCTCGCAGGCCGAAGAACTGCGTATCGATATCGAACTCGTGCGCGGCGCATCGCATACGTTCGACAAAGAGGCGTTCCTGGCCGGCAAGCAGTGCCCGGTGTACTTCGGCTCGGCGGTGAACAACTTCGGTGTGCAGTCGTTGCTGGATGCGCTGGTCGACCAATCGCCCGAGCCACTGGCGCGCCCCACCGAAACGCGCGAAGTCAAGCCGATGGAAGAGAAGTTCACCGGCTTCGTCTTCAAGATCCAGGCCAACATGGACCCGAAGCACCG
>JAGWNU010000039.1 GCA_028871175.1 Burkholderiaceae bacterium
CGAGAACGTGCCGTCAGCCTCGATGCGCTGCGGCATGGCCACGCCGTTGACGATCAGCGTACCGACCGACGAGCCATCGGCGCCACGGCGGCGGCGCGGCTTGTTTTCGTCCGTTGCTGCGGCAGCCTTCGGCTGGTTGCGGATGCGCCCGGCGATCATCGACGCGATGCCCTGCCCCTGCGGCGTCGACACCGACACCGCCGGGTAATGCACGTCTTGCGTGTAGCGGGATTCGTCGCCCGCCGAATTGCGCCAGCCATTGAGCGGCGCGGTGATCTCGATATTCCCGGCGTCGGTTTGCGCGAGCACGCTGCCAGCAGCCGCAAACGTAGCCAGCCCGATGGCGGCGGCGACGGCGAGACGGAAATTGGAAGGCGTCATGTGTGTCACGTCAGAAGCGGATCGATTTCATCAGCGCCAGCTCGCCGATCTTGCGCAGCGGCACGCTGACGAACTCGCGCCGCTCGTTGGGCGTGTTCTCGTTATAGATCAGCGTCAGTTGCGCGGTGATGAGATCGCGGTCGTGCGCCTTTTCGTCGAAGTTGTAGCCGCCGGCGTTGAAGTTGCCCCAGTAGTTCACGTAGAACAGCCAGACGCCGGGGCGCGGCGCGGCGGTCGAGAAAATCTCGGGGCCGGCGCCGTCGACGCTGTCCACGTCGAGCCCACCGCCGTCGGAGAGCAGCGGTTGCGCCCAGAACGCGTGATCGCCAATCGGCGAAATGACGTGCATGTCGACCTCGGCGCGCGGGTCGTCCCACGTGAGGACGGCGCGCAGCTTGGCCGAAGTCTTGGTGGTGTCCGCCTCGTAGAACTGCAGACGTTGGCGCGACTGGCCGTCGGCGCTGACGATTTCGACGCTGTTCGAACCCGGGCCGAACGCCCAGGGGCGCGCGAAACGGCCTTCGCCATCGCCATACAACGGCATGGCATTGCCATTGACGACCAACACCGGCGGGCGGCGCTGCTTGCCGGCCGCGCGGATGCGCCCGGCAATGAGCGTGCGGTACTTTTGCGCGCCACGGTCCACGGGCGGTTTTGGATACGCCGCGGTGTACTGCTCCAGCTCGTTGGTCAGCTTGCTGTTGCGCCAGCCGCCGATCGGCCCTTCCAGATCGGCCACCGGCTCAGCCAGCGCCGATGCGGCCAGCAGCAGCGCAACGGCGCCCAGCGCCAAGCGCGTCATCCCACTCTTCACAGCAAACCCTCCCCTCGGATCAGGCGACGCGCCATCGCCTCGACAAACTGTTCGTCCTGCCCGCGCGGGTGACGCGCAAAGGCGAGGTGCAGATATTCGTGCGTCAGTGCGATGCGGTCTTCCTCGGCGGCGAACCGGTGCACGTAGAGCCGGTTGCGGCGCGCGTCGGCATACGGGCGGCCCTCTTGTACGACGCACACGGCCGGCAGCGGCGGTGTCTCGTAGCCGGGCTCGGCACTGAGGCGCGCGGACCAACGCGGTGCGTGCGTCTGCAGCCATGGCTGCGCACCCGCCACGGGTGAACAATCCCCCGCCACCGGGCTCTGGAACGACGTGAGCGTCGCCTGCGGCCACCACTGCGCGAGGATCGCGTCAAACCCCTGGCCGCGCTGGGCAGCGGCACGCGCGGCGGTCCAGCTCATCTGGCCGCGTGCGCTGAGGGTGCCGTGGTACTGCACGGACTGGCCGGTTAGGACCAGCGTGTCGGTAAATTCGGCTGCGTTGCGTGCAGCAGCCAGCGGTGGACGCGGCAGCACGCGCTGCGTGCGCGAGCTGTCGGCGATGCGGTAGCAGCCCTTGTCGCGCGAGGCGTGCTGCACAAGGTAGCTGCGTGCCGCCACGGCCAACGCACGCGCGGCCTGCGGCTCGGCGAGTTCGCCTTCGCGCTCGACCACGCGCGCCACGTAGTCGTTCATGCCCAGGCGGCCCGTAATGACCGGCGTGTTGTTCTGGCGCGCGAGCGTCAACTCGCCCTTGCTCTCGATCGGCAGCGTGTTGCCATTGACGAAGCGCACGGCATAGCGGCCTTCCAGGCGGCCGGGGGCGACCGGCTTGCCGCTGGCATCGCGCACCTCGCGAATCGGGTAACGCGCGAAGAAGTCCACCGCGACGCAGGCATCATCGTCGGGCACGGGCGTCTGCTCGATCAGCAGCGTCAGGCGCGGTGCGGCAGCGGCCAGCACCTGGTTGCTCGACCCCGCACCGCCCAGCCAGACGGGCGTGCCGTCGGCCAGCCAGCCCGCGGCGCCGCCGATCGACGCGCCGGGCCGCTGCGGGTCGGGCATCGTCCACGTCTTGGCGCGCAGCAGGCCACCGAAGTCCGACACCGTGCCCTCGCCGCGCCCGACGGTCAGCACGGAGACGAGCGTTTGCGCGGCAGTTTCGCGCCCCTCGGCCGGAACGCTGCGCAGCGCAGTGAGCAGATCGGCGACCGGCACGCGATGCGTCGGCTGCATGGCACGCAGATCACGTAGCCACGTGGGCGATCCGGCTTGCTGCCAGAAGCGGCGCCAATCCGCGCGGTCCAGCTCGAGACGCGCCGGTTCGAAATAGCGCCCGCACGATTGGATGAGCGCGCGCTCGCGGTCGATGCTGTTGCCTGCGGTGCAGCAGTAGACCTCTTCGGGGTCGTTACCGTGGCACGTGTAGTCGGGCGTGCTGATGCGGCGCGAGACAAGGTAGCTATAGACGAAGAGCTTCCAGACGCTGCCGAGCGGCGTTTCGGCGTCGTGCGGCAACGCGGTGGCTTGCGGCACGCCGCCGGCCGGGTCAGCGCTGAACTGCCAGAGCTTGGCGTCGTCGCCCTGCAACGCGGCATATTTCAGTTGCGGAAGCGGCTGGCCAACCGGCGCGGCGACGGCGTGCCCAGCCTGCACGGCAAGCGCGAGTGCGCCGCCAGCCCACAGCAGGCCGGTCAGCACACCACGCGCGAGCAGGCGGGAAGGCATCGTCAGATCACTCCACCTTGAACGGATAGCTGGCCGTCTTGCCGTCGCCCTGGAACGCCTTGGCTTCCGGCTGGTACATGCGGAAGTAGCGCACCGGCGGCAGCGCAAAGCGGCCCGGCAGCGAGAAGCGCACCAGCTGGCGTAGCACGGTCGGGCGCTCCAGCGCAGGCACCGGCTGGTTGTACGAGAGCTGGCCCATTTCATACGCGGCCTTGCGCTCGAACGGCTGCGCGCCGTTGCCTTCGTTCGGTTCGCCCTTCAGCCCGTCGATCTGGATGCCCCACGTGGTGGCTTCCACTTCGGCGCCCGGCGGCAGCGGCACTTCGACCAAGCCGTAGCGGTACGTGCCCTGGCGCGGCGTCAACACAACCTCGTCGACGTAGAGCGCATTGCTGTCGAGCGTGTCGCCCGGCTTGACCGGCTTGGCGGTGAACGCGATGCCGCTGCTGGCGTCGGCCGCCGGCTGCTTGGGCGCCTTCGGATCGGCCTTGGCGGGCGCGCTGTCGATCGGCTCAAGACGATACAGCTTGCGCTCCACCGTGATCGGCAGCTTGGACGCCTCGGCCGCGCGGCTGCGGTACGACACGATGGCCGATTGCGTGGTCACGTCGGTCGGAGCCGTGGTCAGGTCCAGCGCGGCGGGCACTTGCGCGCCGGTCCAGCGCCAGGTCGGCACACCCACCGGCGAGCGCGTCGCCTGCCAGCCGCCAGCCGAAACGGCCGGCTGGATGGTGGCAACGCTGGCACCTTGCAGGCCGCCCAAACCCTTCTGCAGCCAGACCAGCGCCACAGCGCGATCCATCGTCGGCATGGCGGCGCTGGCGCGGGCCAGCAGCGGTGCCGGGTCGGCAGCTGAGCGCCCGCCGCCCATCAGCAACAGGCTTTGCACCAGCGGGGAATTGTCGGCAGCCAGCGCGTTGCGTGCGGCAATGTCTGCGGAGACCAGCGCTTCCGGCACCGGCTGGCCGACTTGGCGCATCAGCTGTGCCGTCAGCACCGTCGCCACCTGACGGCCACGCGGCGAATCCGGCGCCACGAAGATCAGGCTGTCGCCAGCGGCGGGGTCGGCATCGGCCGAGGCCTTGGGCGCCTTGCCGCCGCTGGGCGCAAGCTCGTTGGCCACGCCCGACAGCGGCGTCGCCACCGGCAGGCCCATCTCGTTGGCAAACCACAGCGCCAGCGCGCGGTGCAGCAGCGGCTCGTTCTGGCTGGTGCGCTTGTAGGCTTCGAGCACCTGCTTCCAGTTGTCTGCCGGCAGGCTGATGCCGACCGAGCGGCTGGCGAGCCAATCCGCGTAATACGCATACGACGTGATCAGCGCGCTGCTGGTGGTCAGCTCGCCCCACCAGCCGAAGGTGCCGTTGGTGCCGGCCAGCAGTGCCAGACGTTGGCGTTGCGTGCGCAGCAGCGTGTCGACGCCTTGCGTGCCGGCCGGGCCGCCGTCGCCCAGGCGCGTGCCGGTGGCAGCCAGACTCTGCTGGGCCAGCGCCAGCGGGATCAGGCGGCTGGCGGTCTGCTCGGCGCAACCGTACGGATATTCGATGAGGCCATCGGCCACGCGGGCGAACTGGCTGGCCGTGTTGCCGACCACGCGCAGGCGCACGTCGCGCGCATCGGCGGGCAGGCCTAGCGGCAGGCGCGTGCCTTGCAGCTGCGTGAGCGGAACGACGCTTTCGCGGTCCGCCAGCCAGCCCGTTGCGTCCAGCTTGAGCGTGGTTTGCAGGCGATCCGAGACCTTGTCGTCCTGCTTCAGCTCGGCATTCACAACACCCGCCTGCAGCGCGGTCACGGGCGCGTGCAGGTAGTTGGCGCCGCGCTTGAGCGTCACGCGCTGGTTGATGTTCAGGCCGGCGCCCGAGACGATCCAGTCAGCGGTGATGTCCTTGTCGGTCTGATTGAAGGCGACCATGTCCAGGCGCGGCTGATCGCTTTCGCGGAAGCGTTGCGGGCCGGTCCACTTCAGATACAGCGGCTTGTCGGAGCGGATGCTTGCCGTGCGCTGGCCAACGATGCCGTCCGATGCGCCGGTGGTGGACACGGCGCGCACCGTGATGCGCCAGCGCGCCAGCGAATCCGGCATCTTGAAGGTCATGCGCGCACGGCCATCGGCGCCGGTCTGCAGGTTGGCGACCCAGGCAGCGGTGTCTTTCTCGTCGCGGCGCGGGCGCTCCAGCACCTTCACGCCACGCTCGTTATGGCGGCCATACGTGCCGCCCGGCTTGCCCGGCAGCGAGGCCAGCGCCAGGTCGTAGCTGATGAAACTCTGGCTCGACGTGGTGCGCACGCTGTTGCGGCGCGGGTGGTAGAAAAAGTCGACGATGCTGGGTGCCACTTCAGGCTGCAGCACGTAGATCATTTCGTCGACCACCGACACGGTCAGGTTGGCCGGCACGGGCTTGCCCGCCAGCGCGCTGGTCAAGTCCAGCGTGACGGTCTCGCCCGGGGCGTAGACGGCCTTGTCGGCATGCACGCCCAGGTCCAGCGTCGGCTGCGTGACAACGATGCCGGCGTTCTGGAACACCATGTCGCCGTCGCGCACGTACAGCACCGAGAACGTCATGTTGGGCGCGAACTCCGCACCGATCTTGATGCGCGCGCGGTACTGCGACGGCGTGACCTTCTGCAGGCTGAGCCATTCGCCGCCGCGCGTGAGCAGCGCGTGGCGCTCGACCTTGTCGCGCTCCAGCGTGAGCAGCGCATCGTCCACCGGCAGCGGGAACGTGATCAGCGCTTCGGCCGTGTCGCCAATCTGGTAGCGATCGCGGTCGAACACCATTTCGATGTTGCCCGGCACGGTCTGCACGCCGTCACCGGCCACCCAGTGGCTGGACGCGGCGAGCAGGTTGCCGGCCGCATCGCGCACCGACAGCGTGTACGAACCCGGCTGGTCGAACTTGACCGGGAACGTGGCGTTGCCCTTGGCATCCGGCGCCAGCGTGCCTTCGGTGCGCGTGCGCGTTTCGAGGCGCACCAGATCCCACTTGGCGGGCGGTGCGCTGGCACCGCTTGCGCCGCTCACAACCGGCATCGGCGTGAGCGTGAACGACACGTTCTGCCCCGGCGTGGTGAAGTTCGACGTGGTCGACAGCTTGTACGGCGTCGCGCCACGTGCGATCAGCAATTCGCGCGTGACCTTCACGCGGTACGCCGCGCCATCGTTGGCAAACACGGTCACCACGTAGCGGCTCGGTTCCTTGGCGGCGGGCAGTTCCAGCTTGGCGTTGCCGTCGCCGTCGGTGGTCAGCTCCTGCTGCTCCAGCTTGACGGGGAACAGGCCCGCGTAGCGCAGTTCGCCCTCCACCATCGTCACCTGTTGCGCGCGCAGGCTGACCGACACCTTGCCGTTCTTGACCGGCTTGCCGTCCGGGTAGCGCAGGCTGATCTTGCCCTTGACCGCTTCGCCCGTGCCGTAGCTCGCCTTGTCCAGCGAGAGGTTCACGTCAAAGTGCGGCTTGATGTATTCGGCCACGCGGAAAGCGCCGCCATAGGTGCCGCCGTTGTAGTCGAAGCGCAGCGAGTAGCCGCCGGCCGGCGCGTTGGACGGCAGCGTAAAGCGTGCGTCCGCCCCGGTCTCGCCCGCCAGGCGCGTGGTCGTCGTGGCCACCGGCGCGCCATTCGGGTCGAGCACTTGCAGCTTGATGTCGCCGGCAGCCGGCACGGTCGACTCGGTCGCGTTCTTGAAGTTGCGGCCGATGAACTTGACGTTCACTTCATCGCCCGGGCGATACAGCGGGCGATCGGTGAAGGCGTACAGCTTGGTGTTGTAGATCTCGCTGTCGTAATAGAAATTCTCGGAGATGAACACGCCGCCCGCGCGATCGTTGCCGATCACGTAGCTGCGCTCAGGCGACACGTGGCGCAGGTCGGCCGTGCCGTCCGCCTCGGTGGTGCCCGAGGCCAGCACGCCGACGCCGTCGGTCCAGCTCACCGACGCGCCGCCGACGGGCTTGCCGCTCTTGCGCTCGGCCGTCCACACCATCATCCCTTGCGAAGTGCCCTTGGTGACGGCCACGGTGTCCGACACGAACAGCAGCGTGTGCGCACGGTACGCGCCAATCACCGCTTCAACGATGTACAGACCTGCAGGCAGCTTGCCGACCGGAATCATCACGTTGCCGGCATTCTGCGGCATCCATTCGCTGCTGCTGCCCTCGAGCTTCACGTCCTTGGGCGGCGCGATCGGCTTGGCGTCCCAGATCGGGTAGCGGAAGCGGCCCAGCAGTTCGTAGCCCTTGAGCGGCGCGTACTGCGGGTTGTTCGAGAAGCGCGTGGGCGCGGTCATCTGGTCGCCCATGCTGAACTGCGGCGCTGTCTCGACGGCTTTGCTGCGTGTGGCGAACGACAACACACGCTGCCAGGCGCGGCGGGCCTGGCGCGTCCAGTTGTCCCACAGATAGGCGAGCGTGTTGGCCAGGCCTTCGCCCGTGTAGTTGGCCTTGACGTCGATGCGGTGCAGGTTCTTCTGCGCCTTCAGAAATTCCAGCGGCTGCGGCACGCGGTAGACGAGGATGTCGGCGCCGCCGTAGCGGGAAAGTTCGTCCTTGTACTCGCGGCCCGGGGCCTCGAGACGGACCATCGCTTCCTGATCGGTGCCGTAGCTCGCATCCGACAGCAAGAAGAATGGCTGCCCCTTAAACGGCTCATAGCCACTTCCCGGCACGTCGAACAGCGTGGGGTTGGGCGTTTCCGGCGCATCGGCCGCATGCGCTGCCGGCACCGAAACGACGAACGCCAGCACCGTCACGCAGACGGCGGCGACGAGATTGAACGACAGCCAACGGTTGCGCATGCGTTTTTCTACCGTGTCAAAAAGGCCAGACGAAACACGCCGATGAAGTTGGGGTTGCCGCTCTGCGGCTGCCAGCGCGAGTCTTTCCATTGCATCAGTTCAGAAACCGGGACCGCGCGCAGGCCGTTGTCGGTGCGGGTGACGGTGCCGGTGTGGTAAGCGATGTAGCGATCCATCCAGATCATCAGATGCTGGTCGTCGCCTTGATCAAAGAAGAGCAGATCGCCCGGGAGTGCCTGATTGACGTCGCGGGCGATGAATCGGCTGTTCTGCTGGATGAGCCCCAGCGCCGAGACATATGCACCGGTACTGCCATCGAAGCGTGCCCAACGCTGCGTGAGCGTGCGCTGGGCAGGCGTGAGATTCAGCTCGGGCGGCAGGTGTCGCGCAGATTCCGCATCGCGCATGCCGTTGGCGCGCAGCCAGCGGGCGTCGTGCGGGCGCAGCGCCTGGCCGGCGGCAAAGCGCACGAGGCCGGCGCAGTCGCGATGCGTCCAGCGCGGCGTCGGGCCTTGGCGGAGCTGCTCGTTGACGATGCGCACGAACCACGCCCGGAACACGCTGGATTGGTCCGGCGTGAGTGCATCGGCATCCGCGGGAGCCGCGTCGGCCCAACCCGACAACGCATGCACAGACGGAGCGAGCAGGCAGGCGCCCGCCGCCGTCAACCAACGGCGGCGGTTCAACGCGGCGGCCTGGGCGCGCAACGTCATTGCGTGCTGGTGTTGGCTTCGGAGGCGGAAGCCGCAGCCGCTGCGGTCGGCGCATCGGCCGCCGGAGCTTGCGCTGCCGTTGCGTCAGCCAGCGGCGGCGTGCCATCGCCACCGGCAGGCAGACCGCGTCCGCTGGAGAGCCACGTCACCGGCACCCAGCCGCGCGACGACGGCACGCCGCCATCCAGCGCCAGCGACACCGGCGCGTACCGCGACAGCGCCTTGAGCTTCGGGAACAGATGCGTCTGCGCGGCGTTCAGGAACACCGCTTCCTGGTCGGCGGGCAGCGCTGCACCCGCTTCGCGGCGGACAAGCGGGGCGAGCGATGCGGGCGTCATGGTCAGGACGATGCGATCGGTCTTGTCCTTCGGCAGGCTGTCGGCCACTGCGGGGAAGCGCTTGGCGAGCACCGCCAAGGCGTCATCGACGAGGCGCGCGTCGGGTGAGAACACGACCACATCGCCCGCAATCGCCAGCGTGACCGGGAAGTAGCGCTCCGCGGACAGCTGCGCCGCAAACGGAGCACCCGCAGACTGCGCAGTACCGTAGCGGGCACTGACCGGGCGCTGCCACAGCGTGGCGTTGGCGGGCCCCTGCTTTGTCGTCACCGGCAGGCGCTTGTACGGACCGGACTTGTCGTCTGCCTGCGCCTTGGCTTCGTACGAACCGACAATCTGGCCGAACAACGCGCCCAGCGCCGGCTTGACCGCCTCGGCCTGCGACGCCGACGACAGCTTCGCCACGAACAACGGCGCCACCAGCGACGACTTGCCGTACCAGCACGCGGCCGCCGGCCCCGCAAACGCATCGCCAACATGCGCGGCGGCTTCGCTGATCTCGTTGGCGTCGCCTGCCACGGACTTCAGCAGCGTGCCGGCAGCCTTCCAATCAACCGGCAGCGTCGCGCATGCGGCAGGGTCAGACGGCAGCGCCCGCCACAGGCCTGCGTTGTCCCACTTGGCCGTCAGCCGGGCCGGGTCGATGAGCGCGGCGCTCTGCCAGCCGTTGCCCGCGCCGTCTTTGCCCGCACCAAAGTCGAAACGCAGCGCTTCAATGCCGGGGAAGTATTGCTGATAACCGAACGACAGATAGTTGGCGCTCACCACAACGTGATGGCCCGTCGGCTCCTGCGCGGGCAGCGCGTACGCCGTGCCCTGCACGTTGCGCCTGCCGGTATCGTCCGACAGCAGCGCCGCCAGCGCGCTGGCCTGCTTGGAAATCGGCTTGCCGTCCTTGTCCAGCAGGATGCCGGGCTCGGACAGCGCGATCAGCCGATCGCCCTTGCTGGCAATCAGGATCGAACGCGTGGCCGAGAGCCTGAGCGCATAGACCGGCGCGCCCGAATCGCCCAGCCCATCGGCGACCTTGGTGAGCTGCGTGTCGCTCGTCGCCACGGTGGCGACGGCTTCCAGCGCCTTGGCCATGCCGTTGCGCTGCATCGAGAGCACCCAGTAACGCAGCTTGTCGTCCGGGCCGCGCCACAGCATCACGCGGGCGGGCTCGTCAAACACGTGCTTGAGCACCGTCTCGGCCAGGTCGAGCTTCTGTTCGTACGCGAGGCGGCGCAGCGCCCCGGCCACCGAGAGGCGGTCTTCGTTGCCTTCGTAATAGGCGACGAAATCTTCGGTCAGCACGTCGCGCAGCAGCGGCACACGCAGCACGTCGCGCGGCAGTTGCGACAAGCTTTGGCTGTCGATCAGGGCATCGGGATAGGTCAGGTCGAGCTGGACCTGGCGGGCGTGCAGTGCGCGCGTGCGGCCAAACGGGTGCCAGACCATCTGCACCACCGCCGCACCAGCGGCCACCAGGGCAACTGCACCAACCGCGATCTGCTTGCGTGTGAGCTTCATGGAGGAATCATCGGCAAGACGGGAAGGGCCGGCAGATTGCGCGGGTTGCCGGTTCAAGATCGCGAAATCATAGCGGCTGCGATGTTAAGGCAGGTTAACGTTTCGAGATAACCGCGGGCATGCCGTCGAGGCGGCCTTGAGAGCGTCAGGTCAAGCAAGCCAAAAAAAAGCCCGGCACAAGGCCGGGCTTTGATGCGAGGGACGCTGCCTAGCTTCAGGCTGCGCCACCTTCTTCTTGATGGACGACGGGCGTCTCGAAGATCGAAGCAGCTTCCTCTTCGGCAATCGCTGCGGCGCGGTCGCGGTCGGCGGCTTCCTTGGCCTTGCGGGCACGGTGGTAAGCCAGACCGGTACCAGCCGGGATCAGACGGCCGACGATGACGTTTTCCTTCAGACCACGCAGGTCGTCGACCTTGCCCATGATGGCGGCTTCGGTCAGCACGCGCGTGGTTTCCTGGAACGACGCCGCCGAGATAAAGCTGTCGGTCGACAAAGATGCCTTCGTGATACCCAGCAGCAGGTTCTCGTAGGTGGCCGGACGCTTGCCCTCGGCGATCACGCGGTCGTTCTCGTCGAGCAGCTCCGAGCGCTCCACCTGTTCACCCGGGATGAACTTGGTATCGCCCGTATCGACGATCTGCACGCGGCGCAGCATCTGACGAACAATCACTTCGATGTGCTTGTCGTTGATCTTCACGCCTTGCAGACGGTACACGTCCTGCACTTCGTCGACGATGTAGGTCGCCAGCTCTTCCACGCCCTTCAGACGCAGGATGTCGTGCGGGTCGGCCGGGCCTTCGACGATCATTTCGCCCTTGTTGACCACCTGGCCGTCGTGCACCAGCACCTGCTTTTCCTTGGCGATCAGGAACTCGTGCGCATTGCCGTCGAGATCCGTAATCACCAGGCGCTGCTTGCCCTTGGTGTCCTTACCGAACGAAGTCGTACCGGTGACTTCCGCCAGCACGGCGGCGTCCTTCGGCGAACGGGCTTCGAACAGCTCGGCCACACGCGGCAGACCGCCGGTAATGTCACGCGTCTTCTGCGATTCGGTCGGGATACGTGCCAGCACTTCACCCACGTGCACTTGCTGACCGTCCTTCACGGTGATCAGCGCGCCCACCTGGAAGCCGATGGTCACGGAGTGGTCCGTGCCCGGGATCTTCACTTCCGCGCCCGACGAGTCGAGCAGCTTCACCTGCGGACGGATGCCCTTCGTGGCAGCGGTACGACGCTTCGCATCGATCACCACCAGCGTCGACAGACCGGTCACTTCGTCCATCTGCTTGGCGACGGTCACGCCTTCTTCGACGTTCTCGAACTTGATGGTGCCCGAGTACTCGGAGATGATCGGACGCGTCAGCGGATCCCACGTGGCGAGCTGCGTGCCGGCCTTGATGGCCTGGCCATCGTGCACCAGCAGCGTCGCGCCGTACGGGATCTTGTGGCGCTCACGCTCACGGCCATGGTCGTCGGTGATCAGCGCTTCGCCCGAACGCGAGATGACGATCTGCTCGCCCTTCGCGTTGGTGACGTAACGCATGGTCGCCGTGAAGCGCACGGTACCGGTTGCCTTTGCTTCCACGCTCGATGCCACTGCCGCACGCGATGCCGCACCACCGATGTGGAACGTACGCATCGTCAGCTGCGTGCCCGGCTCACCGATCGACTGCGCGGCGATCACACCCACCGCTTCGCCGGAGTTCACCAGCACACCACGGCCCAGGTCGCGGCCATAGCACTTCGCGCACAGCCCGTAGCGCGTGTCGCAGGTCAGCGGCGTGCGGACCTTGACCTCGTCCACGCCGATCGAATCGATCAGCTCGACCAGGTCTTCGTCCAGCAGCGTGCCGGCTTCAATCGCGGTTTCCTGCGTTTCCGGGTTCACCACGTCGTTGACGACCACGCGGCCGAGGATACGGTCGCGCAGGGCTTCGATCACTTCACCGCCTTCGACCAGGGCCTTCATGGCCACGCCGTTGGAGGTGCCGCAATCGTCTTCCACCACCACCAGATCCTGCGTCACGTCGACCAGACGACGGGTCAGGTAACCCGAGTTCGCGGTCTTCAGTGCCGTATCCGCCAGACCCTTACGCGCACCGTGGGTCGAGATGAAGTACTGCAGAACGTTCAGGCCTTCGCGGAAGTTCGCGGTAATCGGCGTCTCGATAATCGAGCCGTCCGGCTTGGCCATCAGGCCACGCATACCGGCGAGCTGACGGATCTGCGCTGCGGAACCCCGTGCGCCCGAGTCGGCCATCATGTAGATGGAGTTGAACGACTCTTGCTTGACGGTGTTGCCGTTGCGGTCAACCACGTCTTCGGTCTGGAGCTGCTCCATCATCGCCTTGCCCACCTGGTCACCAGCGGCGCCCCAGATGTCCACGACGTTGTTGTAACGCTCCTGGTCCGTCACCAGACCCGACATGTACTGCTTGTCGTATTCCTTCACCTTGGCGGCTGCCTCGGAGATGATCTTCTCCTTGGCCGGCGGCACCAGCATGTCGTCGATGGCGATCGAGATACCGGCGCGCGTTGCCAGGCGGAAGCCCGACTGCAGCAGCTTGTCAGCGAAGATCACGGTTTCGCGCAGACCGCACTTGCGGAACGCCGTGTTGATCAGGCGCGAGATTTCCTTCTTCTTCAGCGGCTTGTTCAGCACCGAGAACGGCAGGCCCTTCGGCAGGATCTCCGACAGGATCGCGCGACCGACCGTGGTGGCCTGCAGCGTGATCTTCGGCGCGAAGCGGGCGTCGCCTTCGGCTTCCGGGTTCACCAGGTCGTACTCGGTGATGCGCACGTTCACGCGCGAAGCCAGTTCGACTTCCTTGTTCTCGTAGGCGCGAATCACTTCCGAGATGTCGGCGAACGTCATGCCTTCACCGCGGCCGTTGATCTTGTCGCGGGTCGTGTAGTACAGACCCAGCACCACGTCTTGCGACGGCACGATCGACGGATCGCCGTTGGCCGGGAACAGCACGTTGTTCGACGCCAGCATCAGCGTGCGCGCTTCCATCTGCGCTTCGAGCGACAGCGGAACGTGAACAGCCATCTGGTCACCGTCGAAGTCGGCGTTGAACGCCGCGCAGACCAGCGGGTGCAGCTGGATGGCCTTGCCTTCGATCAGCACCGGCTCGAACGCCTGGATACCCAGACGGTGCAGCGTCGGCGCACGGTTCAGCATCACCGGGTGTTCGCGGATCACCTCTTCGAGGATGTCCCACACCACCGGCGTCTGGCTTTCCACTTCCTTCTTCGCCGCCTTGATCGTGGTGGCGATGCCCATCGTTTCCAGCTTGTGGAAGATGAACGGCTTGAACAGCTCGAGCGCCATCAGCTTGGGCAGGCCGCACTGATGCAGCTTCAGCGTCGGGCCCACCACGATGACCGAACGGCCCGAGTAGTCCACGCGCTTGCCCAGCAGGTTCTGACGGAAACGGCCGCCCTTACCCTTGATCATTTCAGCCAGCGACTTCAGCGGACGCTTGTTGGCGCCGGTCATCGCCTTGCCGCGACGGCCGTTGTCCAGCAGCGAGTCCACCGCCTCCTGCAGCATGCGCTTTTCGTTGCGCACGATGATCTCCGGCGCCTTCAGCTCAAGCAGACGCTTCAGACGGTTGTTCCGGTTGATGACGCGGCGATACAGGTCGTTCAGGTCCGACGTGGCGAAACGGCCGCCGTCCAGCGGGACCAGCGGACGCAGCTCGGGCGGCAGCACCGGCAGCACTTCGAGGATCATCCAGTCCGGCTTGATGCCCGAACGCTGGAATGCCTCGAGCACCTTCAGGCGCTTGGCGAACTTCTTGATCTTGGCTTCCGAGCCCGTGGCCTGCAGCTCGGCGCGGATCGTTTCGATCTGCTTCTCGATGTCGATGCCGCGCAGCAGCTCGCGAATGCCTTCGGCGCCCATCATGGCAACGAACTCGCCTTCGCCGTACTCGTCGCACTTGGCCAGGTAGTCGTCTTCCGACATGATCTGGCTCTTCTTGAGCGGGGTCATGCCCGGCTCAACGACGACGAATGCTTCGAAGTACAGCACGCGCTCGATGTCGCGCAGCGTCATGTCGAGCACCATGCCCAGACGCGACGGCAGCGACTTCAGGAACCAGATGTGCGCGGTCGGCGCAGCCAGTTCGATGTGGCCCATGCGCTCACGGCGCACCTTGGCCAGCGTCACTTCAACGCCGCACTTCTCGCAGATCACGCCACGGTGCTTCAGGCGCTTGTACTTGCCGCACAGGCACTCGTAGTCCTTGATCGGGCCGAAGATCTTGGCGCAGAACAGACCGTCACGCTCGGGCTTGAACGTGCGGTAGTTGATCGTCTCGGGCTTCTTGACTTCGCCGTACGACCACGAACGGATTTTCTCGGGCGACGCGAGACCAATCTTGATCGCGTCAAACTGCTCTTCTTGCTGTACCTGACGGAATAGGTCGAGCAATGCTTTCATTCCAAACTCCTTGAGTTTGAGGCTGGCGCCTTGGTGTGACCCAAAGGCACCGGCCCTAAATCTTCGTCAATGGCTGCTGTTACCAGGGCATGGCGATGTTGCCGCCACGCCCTCACCGCATCGGCGCTCAGTTGCGCTCGAGGTCGATGTCGATACCCAGCGAGCGGATTTCCTTCACCAGCACGTTGAACGATTCCGGCATGCCGGCATCGATCGAGTGCTCGCCCTTGACGATGTTCTCGTACACCTTGGTCCGGCCGTTCACGTCGTCCGACTTGACGGTCAGCATTTCCTGCAGGACATACGACGCGCCGTACGCTTCCAGCGCCCACACTTCCATTTCACCGAAACGCTGGCCACCGAACTGGGCCTTACCGCCCAGCGGCTGCTGCGTCACCAGCGAGTACGGACCGGTCGAACGCGCGTGCATCTTGTCGTCGACCAAGTGATGCAGCTTCAGCATGTGCATGACGCCCAGCGTGACCGGACGCTCGAACGCTTCGCCGGTGCGGCCGTCGTACAGCGTGACCTGCTGCTTGGAGGCGGTCAGACCCTTTTCCTTGGCGATGTCTTCCGGATAGGCGAGGTCCAGCATGCGGCGGATCTCGTCCTCATGCGCACCGTCGAACACCGGCGTCGCGAACGGCACGCCCTTCTTCAGGTTCTCGGCCAGTTCCAGGACTTCGGCGTCGGACAGGCTGTCCAGATCTTCGGTCTTGCCGCTTTCGTTGTAGATCTGGTTCAGCAGCTTGCGGACCTCGGCTGCCTTGGCTTGCGCCTTGAGCATGTTGCCGATGCGCTCGCCCAGACCGCGCGCGGCCCAGCCCAGGTGGGTTTCGAGAATCTGACCCACGTTCATCCGCGAAGGCACACCCAGCGGGTTCAGCACGATGTCGGCAGGCGTACCGTCGGCCATGTACGGCATGTCTTCGATCGGGGTGATCTTCGACACAACACCCTTGTTACCGTGACGGCCGGCCATCTTGTCGCCAGGCTGCAGGCGGCGCTTCACGGCCAGGTACACCTTGACCATCTTGATCACGCCCGGCGGCAGTTCGTCGCCTTGCGTGAGCTTCTTGCGCTTCTCTTCGAACGCGAGGTCGAAGTCGTGGCGCTTCTGCTCGATGGCAACCTTCACGGCTTCCAGTTGCAGCGCGACTTCGTCTTCCGCCGGGCGGATGTCGAACCAGTGCCACTTGTCCAGATCGGCCAGGTATTCCTTCGTGAGCGCGGTGCCCTTGGCCAGCTTCTTCGGGCCGCCGTTGGCAACCTTGCCCACCAGCAGACGCTCCAGACGCTGGAAGGCATCGCCTTCCACGATACGCAGCTGGTCGTTCAGGTCCAGGCGGTAGCGCTTCAGTTCTTCATCGATGATCGACTGGGCGCGCTTGTCGCGCACCACGCCTTCACGCGTGAAGACCTGCACGTCGATCACGGTACCGCTCATGCCCGAGGGCACGCGCAGCGAGGTGTCCTTCACGTCGGACGCCTTCTCGCCGAAGATCGCGCGCAGCAGCTTCTCTTCCGGCGTCAGCTGGGTCTCGCCCTTCGGCGTGACCTTGCCGACCAGCACGTCACCGGCTTCGACTTCTGCGCCGATGTAAGTGATGCCCGATTCGTCCAGGCGCGCCAGCTGGGCTTCGGCCAGGTTCGAGATGTCGCGCGTGATTTCTTCCGGTCCGAGCTTGGTGTCGCGGGCGACGACCGACAGCTCCTCGATATGGATCGAGGTGTAGCGGTCTTCAGCAACCACACGCTCCGAGATCAGGATCGAATCCTCGAAGTTGTAGCCGTTCCAGGGCATGAACGCGACCAGCATGTTCTGGCCGAGCGCAAGCTCGCCCATGTCGGTCGAGGCGCCATCGGCGATCACGTCACCGCGGGCAACGATGTCGCCCACCTTGACCATCGGACGCTGGTTGATGTTCGTGTTCTGGTTCGAACGCGTGTATTTGATCAGGTTGTAGATGTCCACGCCGACTTCACCGGCCACGGCTTCGTCGTCGTTCACGCGGATCACCACGCGGTTGGCGTCGACATAATCGACACGACCACCGCGCGTGGCCTGCACGGCCGTACCCGAGTCCACGGCCACGGTACGCTCGATGCCAGTACCGACCAGCGGCTTGTCTGCGCGCAGGCAAGGCACGGCCTGACGCTGCATGTTTGCGCCCATCAGTGCACGGTTTGCATCATCGTGCTCGAGGAACGGCACCAGCGAGGCTGCAGCCGACACGATCTGCGACGGTGCCACGTCGATGTACTGCACGCGGTCCGGCGTGACCATACGGGTTTCACGCTCGCTGCCTTCACGCGCGGAGACCAGCTCGTCGATCAGGTTGCCGTCCTTGTCCAGCGTCGCGTTGGCCTGCGCCACCACGTACTTGCCTTCCTCGATGGCCGACAGGTAATCCACCTGGTCAGTCAGCTTGCCGTTTTCAACCTTGCGATACGGCGTTTCGAGGAAGCCGTAGTCGTTCAGTTGTGCGTACAGCGCCAGCGAGTTGATCAGACCAATGTTCGGACCTTCCGGCGTTTCGATCGGGCACACGCGGCCGTAGTGGGTCGGGTGCACGTCACGGACTTCAAAGCCCGCGCGCTCGCGCGTCAGACCGCCCGGGCCCAGTGCCGAAATACGACGCTTGTGCGTGACTTCCGACAGCGGGTTGGTCTGGTCCATGAACTGCGACAGCTGCGACGAACCGAAGAACTCGCGAATCGCCGACGAAATCGGCTTCGAGTTGATCAGGTCGTGCGGCATCAGGTTTTCCGTCTCGGCCTGGCCCAGACGCTCCTTGACAGCACGCTCGACGCGCGACAAGCCGGCGCGGAACTGGTTTTCGGCCAGTTCGCCGACGCAACGCACGCGACGGTTGCCGAGGTGGTCGATATCGTCCACTTCGCCCTTGCCGTTACGCAGGTTCACGAGCAGCTTGATCGTGTCGAGGATGTCGTCATCCGTGAGCACCATCGGGCCCGTGCCCTCCGCGCGGTTCAGGCGGCTGTTGACCTTCATGCGGCCCACACGCGACAGGTCGTACGAGTCCTCGCTGTAGAACAGGCGGTGGAACAGCGCTTCGACGGCATCTTCGGTCGGCGGCTCGCCGGGGCGCATCATGCGGTAGATCGCGATACGCGCGGCGGTCTGGTCGGCCGTGTCATCTGTGCGCAGCGTGGACGAGATGTACGGACCCTGATCCAGGTCATTCGTGTACAGCGTCTGGATTTCCTTGACGCCGGCATCACGCAGCTTTTCGATCACGCCTTCGGTCAGTTCGTCGTTGGCGTTGGCCAGGACTTCACCGGTATCCGGATCGACGATGTTCTTCGCCAGCACGCGGCCCAGGAGGTAGTCTTCCGGCACGCTGATCAGCTTGGTACCGGCGGAATCCAGGTCGCGGATGTGCTTGGCGTTGATACGCTTGTCCTTCTCGACGACGACCTTGCCGTTCTTGTCGGAAATGTCGAAGCGAGCGACTTCACCGCGCAGACGTTCGGGCACGAATTCCATCAGTGCGCCTTCGGTCTTGAGCGTGAAGTTGTCGAACACGAAGAAGTGCGCCAGGATCTGCTCCGGCGTCAGGCCAATCGACTTCAGCAGGATCGTCACCGGCATCTTGCGGCGGCGGTCGACGCGGAAGTACAGGATGTCCTTCGGGTCGAATTCGAAATCGAGCCACGAGCCGCGGTACGGAATGATCCGCGCCGAGAACAGCAGCTTGCCCGAGCTGTGCGTCTTGCCCTTGTCGTGCTCGAAGAACACGCCTGGCGAACGGTGCAGCTGGGACACGATCACACGTTCCGTGCCGTTGATCACGAACGAACCGGTGGAGGTCATGAGCGGAATTTCGCCCATGTAGACTTCCTGCTCCTTGATCTCCTTGACCTTGGTGGGGTTCTCGCGGTCGTTGATGATCAGGCGCACCTTCGCGCGCAGCGCGGAATGATAGGTCAGACCACGCTGCTGACATTCCTTGACGTCGAACGGCGGGCTGGACAGGTGGTATGACACGAACTCCATCCGTGCCAAACCATTGTGCGACACGATGGGGAAGATGGCGTTGAATGCCGCTTGCAGGCCTTCGGTCTTGCGCTGCGCGACCGGCACGTTTTCCTGCAAGAACTGGGTATACGATTGAATCTGGGTAGCAAGCAGGAACGGAACCTGATGAACCGTTGCGCGCTTCGCGAAACTCTTGCGAATACGCTTCTTCTCGGTAAAGCTGTACGCCATGGGATCTCCGAATCATCGCAAGTGCAGCGACGGACTGTGGCGTGGTCGCGCCTGGCACTTGAGGTGTTCAGCGACTGGTGACGGGATTTGGCGGTTGGCCGCTACCAACCTCTGGCTGACAGTACTGCGCGCACCGCCCGCACATGGGCCCATGGAGCCCATGCCACGAACGGGGGAGTACCCGACCAAACTTGCCTTCTGCAGTCGGTTCAGAAGACAAACATCAGCGGACTGCGAGTCGTCCAGTGTGCCACTGATGTTTGACCTCTGCTGGCCTCAGTAGGGCCGGCCGCCGAAAATTCGGGCGAAAGTGACGTCAAGAATACCTATTGCTTACCTGCGGTGTGATTGTAAGGCCGCTCAACATCCGGTCCTACAAGCGCAAAAAGGCTGGCGCCGGGAAATTTCCCTTTGCCAGCCTCGATCGCGCACCGATACGGCACGCGAGACCTGCACTTACTTGGCTTCGGCTTCCGCGCCGGCTTCCACCAGCTTCTTCACCAGCTCGTCAGCAGTCTTCTTGTCGACGCCTTCCTTCACGGGCTTCGGTGCGCCATCGACCAGGTCCTTGGCTTCCTTCAGGCCCAGGCCGGTGATTTCACGCACGGCCTTGATGACGCCAACCTTGTTCGCGCCGGCGCTCTTCAGCGTCACGGTGAATTCGGTTTGCTCTTCAGCAGCCGGAGCAGCTGCGCCGCCAGCCGGGCCAGCCACTGCCACAGCAGCAGCCGACACGCCAAACTTTTCTTCGAACGCCTTGACCAGGTCGTTCAGTTCCATTACGGACATCGCGCCAACGGCTTCCAGGATGTCGTCTTTGGTGATTGCCATTTGAATAACTCCAGAATGTGATTCGGTATCGATCGTGCGATCTGTGCGCGGTGCAGCAGCCGATCAGGCCGCGGCAGCCTCGCCTTCGCCTTGCTTGGCAGCCAGGGCACCCAGGGCGCGGGCAAAGCCCGACACCGGTGCCTGCATGACGAACAGCAGCTTGCTGAGCAGTTCTTCCCGGCTCGGGATCGTTGCCAGGGCCTTCACGCCGTTGACATCGAGGACCTTGCCATCGTAAGAACCGGCGCGCAGCACCAGCTTGTCGTTGCCCTTGGCGAAATCGTTCAGCACCTTGGCCGGGGCCACTGCATCTTCGGAAATACCGTAGATCAGCGGGCCGGTCAGTTGCTCGGCGAGTTCGGCAAACGGCGTGCCTTCAACAGCACGGCGAGCCAGCGTGTTCTTCAGAACGCGCAGGTAGACGCCTTGCTGGCGCGCTTGCGCGCGCAGCTTGGTCAGATCGCCAACCGTGATACCGCGATATTCGGCGACGACGATGGTCGAGGCCTTGGCGACTTGCGCCGTTACCTCGGCCACGACGGCCTTCTTATCTTCGAGATTGAGTGCCACGGTTAAGCTCCAAAACGACTTCGGCTTGCGCAGTCACTGCGGTCACCTCGGTCAGTCCAAAAGTACGGCGTCCGATTGGCACAAATCACTTCGGCAATACCAAAGTCACTCATTCCCTTCGGGGGCGCCATCTGCGTTGGCTGCAGCGCTGATCCGTTGCCGGATTGCGCTGCGATTAAGGTGAAGATCCAGACGAAATCTTGAGTCCTTCACCGCCAACGGTCTTTGATAACCAGCAGCTTCTGCGTGCCTTCGCACACTTGCACTGCTGCCCAAAGTTCTTCCCTCAAAACTTCAAGGGAGCGCACGGTATGACCGTGCGCCGCAAATCTGCCAACACCGGGACGGTTATCGGGCCACCCGGCGCGAATGATCGAAAGCGATCAGGCTGCCAGGCTCGCCTGGTCCACACGTACGCCCACACCCATCGTCGACGAGACGGCGATCTTGCGCAGGTACACGCCCTTGCTGGAGGCCGGCTTGGCCTTGTTCAGCGCGTCCAGCAGCGCAGCCAGATTGCTCTTCAGCGCTGCCGGCTCGAACGAGCGGCGGCCGATGGTGGCGTGGATGATCCCGGCCTTGTCGACGCGGAATTGCACCTGACCAGCCTTGGCATTCTTCACAGCCGTAGCCACGTCCGGCGTCACGGTACCGACCTTCGGGTTCGGCATCAGGCCGCGCGGGCCCAGGATCTGACCCAGCGTACCGACCACGCGCATCGTGTCGGGCGAGGCGATCACGACGTCGAAGTCCATGTTGCCAGCCTTGATCTGCTCGGCCAGGTCTTCCATGCCGACAATCTCAGCGCCGGCAGCCTTGGCTTGCTCGGCCTTATCGCCCTGGGCGAACACGGCAACACGCACCGACTTGCCGGTACCGGCAGGCAGCACCACCGAACCACGAACCACCTGGTCCGACTTCTTCGCGTCGATACCCAGTTGCACGGCCACGTCGATGGATTCATCGAACTTGGCGCTGGCGCAATCCTTGACGAGGCTCAGTGCTTCGTCGATCGGGTAGAACTTGGTGCGCTCGACCTTGGCCTTGTTCGCGGCCACGCGCTTCGAAATCTTTGCCATGATTACAGGCCCTCCACCGTAATACCCATCGAACGGGCGCTACCGGCGATCGTGCGCACGGCGGCGTCCAGATCAGCTGCGGTAAGGTCAGCGTTCTTCGCCTTGGCGATCTCTTCAGCCTGGGCGCGGGTGATCTTGCCGACCTTGTCGGTATGCGGCTTGGACGAACCCTTCTGGATACCTGCTGCCTTCTTGATGAGCACGGTCGCCGGGGGCGACTTCATCACGAAGGTGAAGCTCTTGTCGGCGAAGGCGGTGATCACCACCGGCACCGGCAGACCCGGTTCCATACCTTGAGTCTGCGCGTTGAACGCCTTGCAGAACTCCATGATGTTCAGACCGCGCTGACCCAGGGCCGGGCCGACGGGCGGGGACGGATTTGCTTTACCAGCCGGGATTTGCAGCTTGATAAAGCCAATAATCTTCTTGGCCATCTTGACTCCTACTCGGACTGCCGCGAGGCAATCCTGTTGAGTGGTAACGCATCAGCGCAAGACTGACGCTCCTCTGTTGGCGCGGGCGGCTTCGCCGCCGTTGCCCGCCGGGTTCGTTGAACCTGGCGATCGGCGCAGCGGCTGATACCGCCACGCTCAATTCATCACACCTTCTCGACCTGGCCGAACTCAAGCTCGACTGGCGTGGCTCGCCCGAAGATCGTCACAGAAACGCGCAGGCGCGATTTCTCGTAATTCACTTCTTCGACGTTGCCATTGAAGTCGGTGAACGGACCTTCCTTCACGCGGACCATTTCGCCCACTTCGAACAATGTCTTGGGACGCGGCTTCTCGACCCCTTCCTGGATCTGAGCCATGATCTTGTCGACTTCGCTCTTGGAAATCGGCGAGGGGCGATTGCCCGTACCACCAATGAAACCAGTCACCTTGGAAGTGTTCTTCACCAAGTGCCAGGTCTCGTCGGTCATCTCCATTTCGACAAAGACGTAGCCGGGGAACAGGCGGCGCTCAGTCACGGTCTTGCGGCCGCTCTTGCTTTCCATCACCTCTTCCGACGGCACCAAGATCTGGCCGAACAGATGTTGCAGGCCTTCGCGCTCGATGCGCTCCTGCAGCGCGCGTTGCACGCTCTTTTCCATGCCCGAGTAGGCATGGACGACATACCAGCGCTTCTTTGAGGCCGGTGCGGACGAATCCGTGGACGTGTCGTTCGCTACGTTATCCGTCATGGCTTTACCCGATTATTTCCAGCCCAGCACGAGGGAAAAGATCACCCACTCGATGAGCTTGTCCGCAGACCACAGGAACACGGCCATGACGACGACGAACGCGAACACCAGGCCGGTCATCTGGCCGGCTTCCTTGCGCGTCGGCCAAACCACCTTGCGAACTTCACGGTACGACTCGCGCGCAAACTCAATGAAGCTTTGCCCCGGCGCAGAGACGAGTGCAACCCCCGCACCCAGCGCCAGCCCGCCAATCAGCGAAGCGGCACGGACGTAGCCTGGTT
>JAGWNU010000040.1 GCA_028871175.1 Burkholderiaceae bacterium
ACGTCGGTGCCGACCAGCCCGAGCAGCAGGCCCAGCACAATCATCGCAATGGCCTTGACCAGCGAACCTGAGGCGAGCACCACCGCGCCAATCAGGCCCAGCACCATCAGCGAGAAATACTCTGCGGGCCCAAAGTTGAATGCGAATTCCGACAGCGGCGTGGCAAAGGCGGCCAGCACCAGTGTGGCCACGCAACCCGCGAAGAACGAGCCGAGGCCGGCGGTTGCCAGCGCCACGCCGGCCCGTCCGCGTCGTGCCATCTGGTAGCCGTCGATGGTGGTCACCACGGACGACGATTCGCCCGGTAGATTGACGAGGATGGCGGTGGTGGAGCCACCGTACTGCGCGCCGTAGTAAATGCCGGCCAGCATGATGAGCGCGGCCACCGGCGGCAGTGCGTAGGTGGCCGGCAGCAGCATCGCAATCGTGGCGATGGGGCCGAGGCCCGGCAGCACGCCGATCAGCGTGCCGAGCACGCAGCCGATGAACGCGTAGATCAGGTTCTGGATCGAGAGCGCGGTGGAGAAGCCGAGCGCGAGGTTGGCAAAGAGGTCCATGTTGCGCGCCTCAATTGCCGATAAACGCGGGCCATACCGGGAACTGCAGCTTGAGCCCGTAGACGAAGGCCGCGAGGCTCATCAGCACCATCACGATGGCCGTGCCGATGGCGCCTTTCCAGCTGAACTCGTGGCTCGCCATGCTGGACACCAGCACAAGCACCACCAGCGAAAGCACCAGGCCCAGCGGCTGCAGCAGCAGCCCGAACAGCACCACCGAGCCGAGCACCCACAGCACCGTCTTGGCGTCCCAGCGCGGAATGCGGTCAGCCACGCCCTTGCGCGACAGTGATTGCATGACCACCACCCCGCCCAGCAGGGCCAGCAGGATGCCGAGCCAGAACGGAAAGTAGCCGGGGCCCATGCTGCTGGCCGTGCCCATGCGATAGCTGCGCGCCAGGAAGGCAAACGCTGCGCCCGCGACGATGAACAGGATGCCGGACGCAAAATCCTGCTGACTGCGGATGACTGGACGATTCTGCGGATCGTTCTGCAAGGTGGGTCTCCTCGTGCGGCGCCTCAGGGCGGCGGCCCGCCTGGATGGGGCCAAGTGTGCACGCTATGCAGACCGGCTTTCAAGCACCTTGCGGGCACAGCGTGTGCTGCCTGTTGCGGCGATCGGTTCAGGGTTTGTCCTAGCAGCGTAGCGTCGGTACCTCGGGCCGTACCGCCGCCATCGCTGCCAACGCACATGCGCCCCTTGGCAGGTCACATGCCGATACCGCGCGCCATCAACACCGCAGCCAGCGGAATGAAGATGATCAGGTGCGACTCGATCATGACCCAGCGGCGCGTCTTGGCTATCTCCGACGGCGTCGGCACGAAGTCGGGCAGCATCTTGGCCTGCTTCTTCCAGCGCAGGATGGTGAGCGTCGGGACAATCGACATCAGCGCCACGAGGATGAACAGGCCAACCTTGACGTGGAAGAACGGATTGTGGACGTAAAACGCATAGCCCTTCGCACCGTAAAACAGGCGCAGCAGTCCGGTGACGAGCACCGCGACCGCGGCAGCACCGTACACGGCGTCATAACGTGCCAGGCGCTTGCGGATCTCGGGCGTCATGTCCGGGCGCAGCACCACTGCTTCGGCGGTGATGAAGACGATCAGCGTGAAGATCGAGATGTAATGCAGGTAAGCCAGCAACGCATCGAGCCACATGTTGACCTCGCAAGAGTGGGGGGTAGGTTCAGGGGGACTAGATCACGCCGCGCGCGCGCAGCGCATCGATCTGTGCCGCCGGCAGGTCGAGCACGTCGCGCAGCACGGCGTCGGTGTGCTCGCCCAGCAGCGGCGGGTGGCTCGCGGCCTTGGGCGGCGTGGCGCTCATCTTGACCGGGCTGCCGACCAGCTTGACCTTACCGGCGCTCGGGTGAGGCAGGTCGACGCGCAGGCCGCGCGCCTGTACCTGCTCGTTGTCGAACACCTCGTCGAGCGAGTTGATCGGGCCGCACGGCACGCCGGCGGCTTCGAGCTTGTCGATCCATTCGCCTTTGCTCAGGCGCTTGACCATCTCGGCCAGAATCGGCACCAGCACGTCGCGGTTGGCCACGCGCTGCGGGTTGGTGGCAAAGCGCGGGTCGTCGGCCAGCTCGGGCATGCCGCCGGCGTCGACAAAGCGGCGGAACTGCCCGTCATTACCGACTGCCACGATGATCCAGCCATTGGACGCCTGGAACGTCTGATACGGCACGATGTTCGGGTGCGCGTTGCCCCAGCGCTTGGGCGCCTGGCCGCTGGCCAGATAGTTCGTGTTCATGTTCGCCAGCATCGCCACCTGCACGTCGAGCAACGCCATGTCGATGTACTGGCCCTCGCCGGTGCGGTCCCGATGGGCAAGAGCGGCCAGCACGGCCACGGTGGCGTACATGCCGGTCATCAAATCCGAAATGGCCACGCCGGCTTTTTGCGGGCCGCCGCCGGGCAGGTCGTCGCGCTCGCCGGTCAGGCTCATGAAGCCGCCCATGCCTTGCACGATGAAGTCATAGCCGGCGCGCGCGGCGTAGGGGCCGGTCTGGCCGAAGCCCGTGATGGAGCAGTAGATGAGGTCGGGCTTCACCGCCTTGAGCGATGCGTAGTCGAGCCCGTACTTCTTGAGCTGGCCGACCTTGTAGTTCTCGAGCACCACATCCGCATGCGCGGCGAGTTGGCGCACGATGTCCTGGCCCTCGGGCGTGCTGATGTCGACGGTGATCGAGCGCTTGTTGCGGTTGGCGGCCAGGTAATAGGCGGCTTCGGCGGTGTCCTGGCCGGCTTTGTCCTTGAGCCACGGCGGGCCCCATGTGCGCGTGTCGTCGCCGGCGCCGGGGCGTTCTACCTTGATGACGTCGGCGCCGAAATCGGCAAGATTCTGCGCGCACCAGGGGCCGGCAAGCACGCGGGTCAGGTCGAGAACACGGAGATGGCTCAGAGCGCCCATGGATTGACGAATCGACACAATTGGAACGGGTGCACTCTACACCACGCCCCGGAAGGGGCGCAGCCCCATGCGACCAACCGGGGAAAATGCGGCGCAGAATGGACGCGACCCGGGCGCGAACCCCGTATAATCAACGGTTTGCACTAATCCAAGGCGCTCAGGAGCGGGATGCTCCAAGGCGCAATGCTGACTCCGGCACCCCGCGACATGAAAGCCTCCGATATCCGCCAAAAATTCCTGACCTTCTTTGAGGGCAAGGGCCACACCGTGGTGCGCTCCTCGCCGCTGGTGCCGGGCAACGACCCGACGCTGCTGTTCACCAACTCCGGCATGGTGCAGTTCAAGGATGTCTTCCTTGGTACCGACAAGCGCCCGTACGTGCGTGCGGCTTCCGTGCAGCGCTGCCTGCGCGCCGGCGGCAAGCACAACGACCTGGAAAACGTCGGCTACACCGCGCGCCACCACACGTTCTTCGAAATGCTCGGCAACTGGTCGTTCGGCGACTACTTCAAGCGCGACGCACTCGTGTGGGCGTGGGAGCTGCTGACGCAGGAATACAAGCTGCCGGCCGACAAGCTGTGGGCCACCGTCTACCAGACCGACGATGAGGCCTACGACATCTGGACCAAGGTCATCGGCCTGCCGCCCGAGCGCGTCGTGCGCATCGGCGACAACAAGGGTGCGCCGTATGCCTCCGACAACTTCTGGCAGATGGCCGAAACCGGCCCGTGCGGCCCGTGCTCGGAAATCTTCTACGACCACGGCCCGGACGTGTGGGGCGGCCCCCCGGGAAGCCCGGAAGCCGACGGCGACCGCTACATCGAAATCTGGAACAACGTGTTCATGCAGTTCGATCGCCAGCTCGATCCGGCGACCGGCGAATACACGCTGACCCCGCTGCCCGCACCGTGCGTCGACACCGGTATGGGCATGGAGCGTCTGGCTGCGATCCTGCAGCACGTGCACAGCAACTACGAGATCGACCTGTTCCAGGCGCTCATCGCCGCCGCCGCGCGCGAGACCCACACCAAGGATCTGGCCAACAACTCGCTGCGCGTGATTGCCGACCACATCCGCGCGTGCTCGTTCCTGATTGTCGACGGCGTGATCCCCGGCAATGAAGGCCGCGGCTATGTGCTGCGCCGGATCATCCGCCGCGCCATCCGCCACGGTTACAAGCTCGGCTGCCGCGCAGCGTTCTTCCACAAGCTCGTGGACGACCTCGTCGCGCAGATGGGCGAGGCCTATCCGGAATTGCGCGAGGCACGCGACCGCGTGGTCGAGGTACTGCGCACGGAAGAAGCCCGCTTCTTCGAGACCATCGAGCACGGCATGTCGATCCTCGACGGCGCGCTGGGCGAGCTCAAGGCGAACGGCGGCAAGATGCTCGACGGCGAACTGGCCTTCAAGCTGCACGACACCTTCGGTTTCCCGCTGGACCTGACGCAAGACGTCTGCCGCGAGAACGACGTGATCGTCGACGAAGCCGCCTTTGATGCCGCCATGAACCGCCAGCGCGAGCAGGCACGCGCGGCCGGCAAGTTCAAGATGGCTGCCGGCACGCTCGACTACACCGGCGACAAGACCACCTTCCACGGCTACGACCAACTCGTGCGCGAAACCGCGCGCGTGACGGCGCTGTTTGTGGATGGCGCATCGGTGCAGGAAATGCACCCGGGCCAGACCGGCGTGGTGGTGCTGGACCACACCCCGTTCTATGCGGAATCGGGCGGCCAGGTTGGCGACCAGGGCACGCTCAAGGCCGCGACCGTCTGGTTTGACGTGGCCGACACGCTCAAGGTGCAGCCGGAAGTGTTCGGCCACCACGGCGAGCTGCGCACCGGCGTGCTCAAGGTTGGCGATGCCGTGGCGGCGGAAGTGGACGCGGTGCGCCGCGCGCGCACCATGCGCAACCACTCGGCGACGCACCTGATGCACAAGGCCCTGCGTGAAGTGCTAGGCAGCCACGTGCAGCAGAAGGGCTCGCTGGTCGATGCGGAAAAGACGCGCTTCGACTTCTCGCACAACGCACCGATGACGCCGCTGCAGATTCGCGAAGTGGAAGCGCGCGTCAACGCAGAAATTTTTGCCAACGCGGCCACGAGCGCCCAGCTCATGGGCTTTGACGACGCGGTCAAGAATGGCGCGATGGCGCTCTTCGGCGAGAAGTACGGCGACGAAGTGCGCGTGCTGTCGATCGGTTCGTCGAAGGAACTGTGTGGCGGCACGCACGTGGCGCGCACGGGCGACATCGGCCTGTTCAAGATCGTGAGCGAATCGGGCGTGGCAGCGGGCATCCGCCGCGTGGAAGCCATCACCGGCGACAACGTGCTGCATTACCTGCAGACGCTCGACACGCGCATCAACGAAGCGGCCGCCGCACTGCGTGCCCAGCCGTCGGAACTGACGCAGCGTATCGGCCAGGTGCAGGATCAGGTCAAGTCGCTCGAGAAGGAGCTGGAGCGCCTGAAGTCGAAGCTGGCCGCCAGCCAGGGCGACGAGCTCGTGAGCCAGGCCGTGGACGTTGCGGGCATCAAGGTGCTGGCTGCCAAGCTGGACGGCGCCGATGCCAAGACGCTGCGCGAAACCATGGACAAGCTCAAGGACAAGCTGCAGACCGCGGCCATCGTGCTGGGCAGCGTGACCGACGGCAAGGTGGCGCTCATTGCCGGCGTGACGGCTGACGCCACGGCCAAGGTCAAGGCCGGCGAGCTGGTCAACTTTGTCGCCCAGCAGGTCGGCGGCAAGGGCGGCGGCCGTCCGGACATGGCGCAGGCCGGCGGTACGGAGCCGGATAACCTTCCGCAGGCGCTGGCTGGTGTGGCAGCGTGGGTGCAGCAGAAGGTGTGATGTAACCCCTTCGCATCGGATGCGCTGAACGGCGCGCGTTCCCGGCAACGGGGCGCGCGCCGTTCGTTTTTTGGGCCCCATTCCGTGCGCCGCGCACGCTTCGCAGACTTGTATAGGCCTGTTTGACAAGTCGGCTGGCAAACGCCTGCCGCTGGAGACAGGCCCCGCCATGGCCTATACCGTGAAAACGTTGCCGATTGTGTAGGGATTGTGTGCCGCTTGGCAGGCAACTTGCATCGGTTGCGCGCGCTGTTCCCCACAGCGCGGGTTGATCCCATTCCCATCCCCAAATCCGAGGAGAACCATGAGCGTCCTATCTGACAAGGTCGACGCCCCGCCACCGCAGCCGCCGCATCGGCTGCTCGGGCGCAAAGGCAAACGATTGGCGCGTGCCGTCGCGGTTGGCGCCTTGCTGGCGGCCGGCGTCGGTGCGTCGACACAACCGGTTGCGCAACTTGCGCCGGAGTCGCACGCGCGCAAGGTCAAGGTGCTGATCATCAGCATGTTCGCGCCCGAGGCGCAGCCGTGGATCGACAAGCTGGGCCTGACGCAAGACGTGCCGGTGCCGGGCCTCTCCATCGATTATCCGAACGTGCATTGCAACGCCAGCGACGTTTGCCAGCTCACCACGGGCATGGGCAAGGCGAATGCCGCATCGTCGGTATCGGCGCTGATCTACAGCGGCAAGTTCGATCTGCAGCGCACGTATTTCCTCGTGGCGGGCATTGCGGGGATTGATCCGTCGCAGGGCACGCTGGGCAGCGCTGCGTGGGCGCGCTTCCTGGTCGACAGCGACATCGCGTGGGAGATCGATGCGCGCGAGGTGCCTGCCAACTGGCCCAACGGCTTCATCGGCATCAACACACAGGGCCCCGGGCAGAAGCCGCCGCTGGATTACAAGACCGAAGTGTTTCGCGTGAACGAGGCGCTGCTGCAGAAGGCGCTGGCCCTGTCCAAGGGCACGGTGCTGTACGACAACGCCACCGCGCGGGCCTACCGCGCCAACTACCCGAGCGCACCGGCCAACCAGCCGCCCGCCGTCGTGCAATGCGACACCGCTGCCGGCAACACGTACTGGCACGGCGCCAAGCTGGGCGAGCGTGAAGCCGCGTGGGTCAAGCTGCTGACGGACGGGCAGGGCACCTACTGCACCACGCAGCAGGAAGACAACGCCACCTTCGAGGCGCTCACGCGCGGTGCGAAGGCGGGCATGCTCGATCTGCAACGCGTGGCCGTGCTGCGTACCGCGTCCAACTTCGATCGGCCGTATCCGGGGCAGACGCCGTATGACTCGCTGGTCAACAGCAACTCGGGCGGGTTCGTGCCGTCGCTCAACAACCTCTATCTGGCGGGCGGTCCGCTGGTCAACGAGATCGTCACGCGCTGGAGCGTGTGGAAACACGGAGTGCCCTCGCCATGATCGATTCGCGACTCAAGACACCCATGCGATCCGTCGCCAAGCTGTGCGCCGTGGGCTTGGCAGCGTTGACCTTGAACAGTTGCGCGTATGACGGGGTGAAAGTCATCGTCATCAACATGTTCCAGGGCGAGGCCCAACCCTTTATCGACCGCTACGACCTGAAGGAGAAGGTCTACATCTCCGGCCTGTCGCCCGACGCGCCGAACATGCTGTGCAACTACGACGGCATCTGCCAGGTCACCACGGGCATGGGCTATGCGAATGCTGCGTCGACGATTTCCGCGCTGCTCTATCGCAGCAAGCTGGACCTTTCGCACACCTACTTTGTGATTGCCGGCATTGCGGGCATCGACCCGGGGCAGGGGACGGTGGGCTCGGCGGCGTGGGCGCGGTATGCGGTCGATTACGGCCTCTCGCACGAGATCGATGCGCGCGAGATGCCGGCTGGCTGGCCGTACGGCTACTTCGGCATCGGCACCAAGGGCCCGGGCGAGAAGCCGCCGATGGACTACCGCACCGAGGTGTTCCAGCTCAACGAGACGCTGCTGCAGAAGGCGTACACGTTGTCGAAATCGGCGACGCTCGAAGACAGCCCCGAGGCCATCGCCTTCCGCAAGAACTACGCCTATGCGCCCGCCAACCAGCCGCCCGCCGTCATCCAGTGCGACGTGGCTTCCGCTGACACATGGTGGGCCGGCCGCAACCTGGGCCAGCGGGCGCGTGACTGGGTGAAGACGATGACCGACAACAAGGGCACCTACTGCACGACGGCGCAGGAAGACAACGCCACGCTGGAAGTGCTGACGCGCGGCGCCCGTGCCGGCAAGGTCGACTTCAGCCGCGTGGCACTGCTGCGCGCCGGGTCCGACTTCGACCGTCCGTACGACGGCCAGAGCGCTTCTGACGGGCTCATCAACTACGCGCAGCAGGGCGGCTTCGTGCCGGCCACGCACAACCTCGTCAACGCGGCCAAGCCGTTGCTGGACGAGATCGTGCAGCACTGGCCCCAGTGGAAACAGGGGGTGCCGGCGAATTAACCGTGATGCGGCATCCGCTTCAACGCGGCGGGTGGCGCGCGGCAGTCGCCGACGAGCGGTATCGCGATGCCAACCACCGCGGCTCTTCAAGCTCGGCATGAAGATTGCCCTGTAATGCGTGTCAGCCGCCCGCCGCTTTCTTCGCTGCGCCCAGCACTTCCATCGGCAGCGGAAAGACAATCGTCGAGCTTTTGTCGCCGGCGATCTGCGTGAGCGTCTGCAGGTAGCGCAACTGGATTGCTTCGGGCTGCTGGGCCAGCATGCGTGCGGCTTCGAGCAGCTTTTCCGATGCCTGCAGCTCGCCTTCCGCGTGGATGACCTTGGCGCGGCGTTCGCGTTCGGCCTCGGCCTGGCGGGCGATGGCGCGGATCATCGATTCGTTCAGGTCGACGTGCTTGATCTCCACGTTGGCGATCTTGATGCCCCACGGGTCGGTCTGGATGTCGAGGACCTTCTGGATATCGAGATTGAGCTTTTCGCGCTCGGCCAGCATCTCGTCCAGCTCGTGCTTGCCCAGGATGGCGCGCAGTGTCGTCTGCGCGAGCTGGCTTGTCGCTTCCAGATAGTTGGCCACCTGGATGATGGCGCGCTCGGGGTCGACCACACGGAAATACACCACCGCGTTGACCTTGACCGACACGTTGTCGTGCGAGATCACATCTTGCGGCGGCACGTCCATCACCACCGTGCGCAAGTCCACGCGCACCATCTGCTGGATGGCCGGCACGATCAGCACCAGCCCGGGTCCCTTCACGCGCCAGAAGCGACCGAGCAGGAACACCACGCCGCGTTCATATTCGCGCAGCACGCGGAACGACGAGATGACGAGCAGCACGGCCAGGAAGATCAGGCCGCCTGCGCTGAAGAATCCGTAGACCATGTGTCTTCTCCTCAGGAGGGCGCGGCGACGGGTGCCACCGGTTCAACGAGCAACGTCAATCCATGGCGGGCGATGACGCGCACGAGTTCGCCACGGGCAATGCCGCCCTCGCAGCGCACGCGCCAGCGCTCGCCGCGGATGCGCGCCCAGCCGTCACTGTCGGCATCGGCATTCGGGGTGTCGACGTCCACCACTTCACCCGTCATGCCGATGAGCGTATCGCCGCCGGTCACGACCGGGCGCCGTCGCGCGCGCATCGCCAGGCTCGAGAGTGCGAGAACCACCGTCAGGCTCACGAAGGCCAGTCCGATGATGAGCGGAAGCGGCACGCCAAAGCCCGGCGTCTGGGTGTCGATCAACATGACCGCCCCCAGCACGAACGCAACGATGCCGCCCACGCCCAGCGCCCCGAAGGTGGGCAGGAAGGCCTCCGCCACCATGCAGCCGAGTCCGAGCGCGATCAGCGCCAACCCCGCGTAGTTGATCGGCAGCATCTGCAGCCCATACAGGGCGACCAGAATGCACATCGCGCCCAGGATGCCCGGCACGACCATGCCCGGCGTCGAAAATTCAAAGATCAGCGCATACACGCCCACCGTGAGCAACAACAACGCCAGGCTCGGGTCGGTGATGACGCCGAGGAAGTGATTGCGCCAGTCAGGTTCGACGGTCATCGTCTGTGCGCCAGCGGAGTGCAGCGTGACAAGGCCGCTCGAGGTCCGCACGGCGCGACCATCCACCTGTTTGAGCAGGTCAGGGATGTCGCTGGCGATCAGGTCGATCACGTGCTGGCTGGCGGCCTCGGGTGCGTCCAGGCTCACCGCCTCGCGCACGGCACGCTCGCCCCAGTCCGCATTGCGGCCGCGCAGTTGTGCCAGGCCGCGAATGTACGCGGCGGCGTCGTGCATCTGCTTGCGGGCGAGGGTGTCGTCTTGGCTGGAGGCCGCGGGGGCGCTGGCCGGCTGGGCCGCGTTGCCCGGCGACGGCGCATGCCCGCCGAGGCCGATCGCCACGGGCGATGCCGCCCCAAGGTTGGTCGCTGGGGCCATCGCGGCAATGTGGCATGCGTAAAGAATGTAGGTGCCGGCGCTTGCCGCCCGCGCGCCGCCCGGCGCCACATAGCCCGCCACCGGCACCGGCGAGGCGAGGATGGCCTGGATGATCTGCCGCATGGAGGCATCAAGCCCGCCGGGGGTATCCATTTCCAGCACTACAAGCTGCATGCCTTGCGCACGCGCCTGCTGCAACCCATGAACCACATAGGCCGCACTGGCTGGGCCGATGGCCCCCGTGAGCGGGAGCACCATGACTGGCGCGGTCGCCAGCGCCAGACTGCTCAAGGCTGTACCGATCCCGGCGATCAGCCACCTGATGTAACGCCGAAGCTGCAACGACGGTCGCATACGCGCCTCCGTTCGTCACTCGTCGCCTGGTTGGAGCGGACCGGCGGCGGGGTCCATGCCTCCAGTTTAGGCAGCGATGGCCACATCGGTGGGAATGCTTGTCGGCTCGGCAAGCGGATCATGCAACACTTGTACCAGCCCCTGGAGGGCTGGACCTGCCATGTCGCGGTGCCAGGCGAGAAGCGTATCCACACGACCGGGTGTGTCCAGCGCGTGGATGCTGATTTCCGGCGCGTTCGAATAGAGCTCCAGCACGGAGCGCGGGACCAGCGCCACGCCGATGCCTGCTGCCGCGCACGCGATGATCGCGTGGTACGAGCCCAGCTCCAGCACGCGCGTCGGTACCACGCCATCGGCCGCGAACCAGTCGTCGATGAGCTGCCGATAGGCGCAGCCGACTTCGAAGCCCAGGAGCGCGGGCGTCTGTACGTCGGTCGCGCGCCGGATGGGCGGATGCGCACGGTGCGCGATGAGCACCAGTTCTTCGGCAAAGGCGGGCAGGGTGGTGAGCGCGGGACGCATACCGGGCTGGCACGCGGTTTCGGCGATGAAGGCGCAGTCCACCTCAAAATTCGACAACGCCTGGATCGACTGGCGCGTCGTCATCGTGACCAGCTCCAGTTGCACACGCGGCCAGCGCTGATGCAGCGTGGCCAGCAGTGCTGGCAGGCGGCTTGCCGCCGTGCTTTCCATCGAGGCGATGCGCAGGCGTCCGTGCGGTTCGCTCGGCTGCACGGCCTGACGGGCTTCGGCGGCCAGGCGCAGGATGTCGTCGGCGTAGGTCAGCAAGGTCTGGCCTGCGGGCGTGAGTACCATGCGCTTGCTTTCGCGCACGAACAGTTGCACGCCGAGCGAGGTTTCGAGCTGACGGATGCGTGTCGTCACATTCGACTGCACGCGGTTCAATTGCTGCGCCGCCCGCGTGATGCCGCCTTCTCGCACCACCGTCCGGAAAATCTCGAGCGAGGCCAAATCCATGATGTATCTCGAAAGCTAATGGATTCGTTCAATATAATTCATTTTTCAGGATGGGCGGCCGTGCGTACCATGAAGTCCTGAATCCCCTTCTGAGCCCTCGCATGGAGCACACCCTGTCGCCCTCGTCTGCATTGTCCGCCTCGCGGGTTGCACGCACCTCGGCCTGGCGAGTGGCGATTGCCGGCATGGTGGCGCTGTCCGTTGCGATGGGCATTGGGCGCTTCGCGTTCACGCCGATTCTGCCGATGATGCTGCACGACGGCAGCCTGACGCTGTCACAGGGTAGTTGGCTCGCCACCGGCAACTACTTCGGTTACTTCGTCGGGGCGTTGGTCTGCATGACGCTGCGCGGCGATGCCGCAAGGCTGATCCGCATGGGCCTGGTCGCAACCGTGCTCCTGACAGCAGGGATGGGCGTGTTGCACGGCCAGCCAGCGTGGCTCGTGCTGCGCTTCGCCGCGGGCATGGCGAGCGCCCTGGTGTTCGTCTTTACGGCGGGCTGGTGTCTGCACAGGCTGACCGAGTTGGGCCATGCAGCGCTGGGCGGCATCATCTTCTGCGGGCCCGGACTGGGCATCGCCCTCCCTGGACTGGCGGCCAGCGGCATGGTGGCGCTTGGCTGGCATGCGACGTGGGCCTGGATGGCGTTTGGCGTGCTGTCGGCGGTGCTCTCCGCTGCTGTGTGGGGGACCATTCGACCCGAAGCCCAGTCCCGCAGCGCCCTGGCACCGGCACGCGCGGGCGCGGCACCCGGGCTGGATGCACCGACCGTTGCCATCACGCTGGCTTACGGGCTCGCCGGCTTTGGTTACATCATCACGGCGACGTTCTTGCCGGTGATCGCGCGCAAGGTGCTGCCGGCGGGGTCGGTCTGGCCCGATCTGTTCTGGCCGATGTTTGGGGTGGGCGTGGCGCTCGGCGCATTCCTTTCCACGCGGATCAGCCTGGCGCGCGACAACCGCGCGCTGCTGGCTGCGGCGTATGCCATGCAGGCTGTTGCCGTGACCATCAGCATCGTCTGGCCGACGGTCGTTGGACTGGCGTTGTCGAGTCTGCTGCTCGGGCTGCCATTCACGGCGATCACGCTGTTTGCGATGCGCGAGGCGCGCCGGCTGTGGCCCCATGCCGTGCCACGCCTGATGGGCCTGATGACGGCCGCGTATGGCATTGGGCAGATTGCGGGGCCCCCGCTGGCAAACCGGCTCTTTGCCGCGACAGGCGGCTTCAGTGCGTCATTGGTGGTGGCGGCCGCGTCGCTGGTGGTGGGGGTGGCAACGTACCTTGCGGTCAGGCGCGCATCTCCCGTGCGTGCGTGATCCGCGTCATGTGCGCCACCGAGTCACGCAATCGGCGTACACGTTCTAGAATGCCTCCTCCATTGGAGGAGCCCCATGTCTTTTGCTTTGCGCCCAGGTGCCGTCGTGCCCGGCGGCGAGATCGGTGAGGCCGAGCGCGCGATGCGTGTCGACCTTGCCGCCGCATATCGGCTCGCCGCCCTTAACGGCTGGGATGACCTGATTTATACGCATTTGTCGGCATCGGTTCCGGGCGAGCCGGAGCACTTTCTCATCAATGCGTTCGGCCTTGCGTTCGACGAAATCACCGCGTCCAACCTCGTCAAGATCAATCGCGCTGGCGAGCTGGTTGGCGATTGGCGCGATACCGCGACGCGCCCCACCGTCAACGTGACCGGATTTGCATTGCATGCTGCCGTCCATGCCGCCCGGCCCGATGCGCAGTGCGTGATCCATCTGCACAACACGGCAGGCATTGCGGTGTCGGCTCAGGCGCATGGGCTGCTGCCGCTGTCGCAGCATGCGTTGCGCTTTCATCGCCGCATTGCTTATCACGATTACGAGGGGCTCGCATTCACACCGCATGAGGGTGCGCGCCTGACCGCATCGCTTGGCAGCCATGTCGCCATGCTCCTGCGCAACCACGGCACGCTCACGATCGGGCGCACCGTGGCCGAGGCACACGTGTTGATGGCCACGCTCATCAAGGCATGCGAGATCCAGATCCAGGCACTGACCGGCGGGGAAGTCATCTCGCCCGCGCCGGAGGTGGCCGATCGCGCCGCGGCGCAACTGGAAGACGGCGGCGCCATTGAAGGCGTAATGGAGTGGCCTGCCCTGCTGCGCAAACTGGATAGAATTGACGCCTCCTACCGAGACTGACAGAACCCGGAGACACCATGCCGACTTTCCATATCGAGATGTTCGAGGGGCGCAGCGTCGAGCAGAAGAAGAAGCTTGTCGAGGAAGTGACGCGCGTCACCTGCGAAACGCTGGGCTGTGCGCCGGGCGCCGTCGACATCATCCTCACCGACATCAAGCGCGAGAACTGGGCGACCGGTGGCGTGCTGTGGTCGGAACAGAAGTAACACGTCGTCCACGCTTCCTCACCGGCCCGCCATGCAGCCCATGCAGCATTTCGCCTCAGACAATTACGCGGGCTTTTGCCCGGAGTCGCTGAAGTACTTCCTGGAAGCCAATGGCAGCGGCCACGAGCCGGCTTATGGCGACGATTCCTGGACGCAGCGCGTGTGCGACCGCATCCGCGATCTGTTCGAGACGGATTGCGAAGTCTTCTTCGTCTTCAACGGTACGGCGGCCAATTCGCTGGCGCTATCGTCGCTGTGCCAGTCGTATCACTCCGTGATCTGCCACGAGCTGGCGCACATCGAGACGGATGAATGCGGCGGTCCGGAGTTCTTCTCCAACGGCTCCAAGCTGCTGACCGCCAAGGGCGAGAACGGCAAGCTCACGCCCGACGCGGTCGAGGCCCTCGTCACGCGGCGCTCCGATATCCACTATCCGAAGCCGAAGGTCGTCTCGCTCACCCAGTCGACCGAAGTGGGTACGGTGTACACGGTGGAGGAGGTGCGTGCGATTGCTGCGATCGCCAAGCGTCGCCAGTTGCGCGTGCACATGGACGGCGCGCGTTTTGCCAATGCTGTGGCGTCGCTGGGTGTCCATCCGTCCGAGATCACGTGGCGAGCCGGCGTCGATGTGTTGTGCTTCGGCGGCACGAAAAACGGCCTGCCCGTCGGCGAGGCCGTGGTCTTCTTCGATCGCCGCCTGGCCGAAGACTTCGCCTATCGCGTCAAGCAGGCAGGGCAACTGGCATCGAAGATGCGGTTCATCTCGGCGCCGTGGCTGGGTTTGCTTGAAAACGACGTGTGGCTGCGCAACGCGCGCCACGCCAATGCGATGGCGCAGCTGCTGCACGCGCGCATTGCCGATGTGCCGGGCGTGCGCATCATGTTCCCGACGCAATCGAACGCCGTGTTCGCCGAGTTGCCCGTGCCTGCCATCGAGGCGCTGCGCACACGCGGCTGGCGCTTCTACACGTTCATCGGCGCCGGCGGCTGCCGCCTGATGTGCTCGTGGGACGTGCACCCCGAAACGGTGGAAGCCTTCGCTGCCGATATCCGCGCGGCCTGTGAGCAAGCTGTCTGACGCATCTCTCTGCCATGAGCTTCGACTACCGCTTCTGCCCCCAATGCGCCACGCCGCTCGTCGAGCAGCACAACGCCGGACGCCTGCGCATCGCGTGTCCGGTGCCGGACTGCGGCTTCGTCCACTGGAATAATCCGCTGCC
Organism: Burkholderiaceae bacterium; assembly: GCA_028871175.1. Taxonomy (GTDB): domain Bacteria; phylum Pseudomonadota; class Gammaproteobacteria; order Burkholderiales; family Burkholderiaceae; genus Ralstonia; species Ralstonia condita. The sequence goes on from JAGWNU010000040.1 coordinate 15,148, forward strand.
GGTCCTGGCAGCGGTGGTTGAGTATCGCGGGCAGATGTTCCTCGCGCGCAACGCGTTATGGCCGGAGGGCATGTTTGCCCTCGTCACCGGTTTTCTGGAGCGTGATGAGACGCCGGAAGAGGGTATTGCCCGCGAGCTGAAGGAAGAGACGAACCTAGACGCGCAGTCGATCTCGCTGATCGGGGTGTACGAATTCATCCGCAAGAATGAACTGATCATCGCGTACCACGTGGTGGCCGATGGTGAGATCGCGCTGTCGGAAGAGTTGGTTGAATACCGCCTGAAACCGTTCGAGAAGGTCCGTCCGTGGACGGCCGGCACCGGCTATGCCGTCGCTGATTTCCTGACGGCGCGTGGCCTGCCCGTCAGCTATATCGACATCCGCACCGGCGAATCTGCCGAGCCGCCGCCGCGCCATTGGCAGCCCATGCGGCTCGTTACAATACCGGAATGAACCACGCGAGCAGCATCGCGCCGCTCGCCCGCACCTCAGAGGAAGACATGGAGTTTCAGAAGGAAATCGACGCACGCGGCCTGAACTGCCCGCTGCCTATCCTGCGCACCAAGAAGGCGCTCGCCGATATGCAAACTGGCGAGGTGCTCAAGATCGTCGCCACCGACCCGGGCGCCACGCGCGATTTCCAGGCCTTTGCCAAGCAAACCGGCAACGAGCTGCTGGAGCACAGCGAGCACGACAAGGTGTTCACGTTCTACATGCGCCGCCGCTAAAAGGTCGAGCAAAGAACGGACTGCGGGGCGATCCGGGCATCCTGCCGGATCGCCCCGCAGCGTTTTGATGATCGTCTGGCGGCTTACTTGCGGGCTTCCATTGCCATGCGCAGGGCAAGACCGGTCAGCACGGAACCCATCAGATAGCGTTGCATCGACAGCCATGCCGGCTTGCGCGAGAGGAACAGGGCGATGCTTCCCGCCGTCGACGCAATCATCGAGTTGACGGTGACGCTGACGCAGATCTGCGTGATGCCCAGGCACACCGACTGCACCAGCACGCTGCCGTGCGAGGGCTCGATGAACTGCGGCAAGAGCGACAGGTACAGCACTGCCACCTTCGGATTGAGCATGCTGGTCAACAACCCCATCGAATACAGCTTGCGCGGGCTGTCGACCGGCAGCTCCCGCACTTGGAACGGGGCACGGCCACCCGGTCGCACCGCTTGCCAGGCGAGATACAGCAGATAGATCGCGCCGCCAAAGCGCAAGGTATCGTAGGCGAAGGGCACAGCCATCAGCAGGGCCGTGATGCCGAACGCCGCACACAGCATGTAGAACACGAACCCCGTGGCGATGCCTGCGAGCGAGATCAGCCCAGCAGTCCGGCCCTGGCAGATCGAACGCGAGATCAGATAGATCATGTTCGGGCCTGGCGTGAGCACCATGCCAAGCGCGACCAGCGCAAAGGTAAGCAGGTTGGCGAGTGTGGGCATGGCGGTGCTGGCTGTTGGCAAGAGAGGCTTGCAGCCTAGCACCCGCTGGATACCGTCAGACAGGTACAGAAATCGAGAAATCTGGCGGGTTCTGTATCGGTCTGCTGCCGGGGCATTATCGATCCGCGTGGCAGGATGCATTGACCGCGGCGCAGCGGGTTCGCGTTCGGATCTGCAGGGCAAAAAAAAACCGCGACGGCGAAAGCGTCGCGGTTTTTCAGTGCGTAATGCTGGTGGAGCCGGCGGGAATCGAACCCGCGTCCGCAAGCCCTCCACAGAGAGTTCTACATACTTAGTTCTGTCATTTGATTTAACCGCCGCATCGCGGACGAACACGCTCTACGACGGCGATTCACTAAGTTTTCGTCTCTAGGCCCGTGACTCACCTAGAGCTTATCTGACGTAAATGACCTCGCTAGTCTTTCGACCCTAGCCCGTCAGCGAGCCAGTGCGAGGACGGCGGCCCTTAGGCTGCCAGTGCGTAACGTTCGTCGTTAGCAGTTATTGCATTCCCATTGATTAACGAGGTGACGGGTCCTCGGTATGCCCTCCACTGCTTCGCAACCCACGTCGAAACCAGGTCGGCCCCAGTAAAGAAGAATCGATTATCCCATAGATGGGTTACTTCAGCGAGAAATCAACCCGCGTCGTCTTGCCTTTGTCCTTGATGCCCTCGGCTGTCAGCTTGGGCGCGACCACGAAGAGACGCTCCGGATCCACGCGTTCCGCCAGCGCCACATGGACGGCGTTGGCACGACGCTGGGCCAGTTCGCGAAGGTCCGCTTCCGTCACTTGAACGTTGGTCTCCATCAGCTTTCGCATCTCGTCGGGCGGAAGTGATTTCGCCAGGCCGATCACGTTGCGCGGCTTCGGGAATTTGGCGGCTTTATAGGCGCGTTCAAGGTACTTGTTTTCCTCCTCGGGCTTGACAGTGGTGTCTGCCTCGGCAGCGTCGCCTGCGTCCTTGAGCTTCTGTTCGCGGATCGAGCGCTCAACGGCCTCCCGGCGCAGGCCGTCGCGGTCGAATTCCGGGTCGACGCGGCCGATGATGTCGAGCTTCAGGCCTGGACGGTCTTTGAGTGCGGTGGCCAGCTTGTCGAGCTTGGCTTGCGACGCCTGGCTGATGCTCGACGTGCCGGGGTCGAACTCGATGTAGCCGAGTTCTTCGCCGCCGCCGCCGAAAGCGCTGGCAAGCAGTGAGAAAGGCGCCGTGACCGCGCGCGCGATCAGGTTGACGAACGCGCGCAGGATCACGCCGCCAATGCTGAATTGCGGGTCATCAAGCGAGCCGGATACAGGCACGCGCACGTCGATCTCGCCGCGCGAGTTCTTGAGCAGCGCCACCGCCAGCCTGACCGGCAGGTTGGTCGCATCCTTGCTCTCCACGCGGTCTCCAAAGGTGAGCTGATCGATGAAGATGTGGTTGTCCGCCGTCAGCTTGCCCTGGTCCAGCAGATAGTGGAGATCCATCGTCAGCTTGCCCTTGGTGATGGGGTAGCCGGCGTACTTGGCCGAATAGGGCGTGAGATTGGTCAGCTCCACGCCGTCGGCCTTGGCTGTCAGATCGACAAAGGCCGTGGGTGCGAGCGGATTGACCTTGCCATGGATATCGACGGGCGCCGTGCCGTCGACGCTGCCGCGCAACGTCACGTCGGCCGGCACCTGGCTGGCGGCGGTGCTGATCGTTCCCACCGCGCCGCCGATTGCTGTCAGGTTGGCGGTGTAGTTCGGCTTGATGAAGTTGTCGGTGAAGCGGATGTTGCCGTCCTGCAGCGTGATGGCATCGACGCGCAGATCGGCTCCGCCGGCCTTGGGTGCGGGTGCTGCAGTGGCGACGGCAGATGCCGGGGCAACGGCCTGTGCAGCGGCAGGCGCGGAGGCGGCCGCCGGCTCGGATTGGGTCAGAGAGCGGCGCGCCTCTTCCGGCTGCACGCGGATGTCCTGCAGGTTCAGGCGTCCGTTCGGATTGATGATGATCCGCGCATAGAACGTCGACAGTGCCACTGCGCCCACGCGCACGTGTGGAGTATCACCGTCGTAGCGGACCTGGATTCGGTTGAGCGCGAGAGAGCGCCAGCGCAGGAAATCGTCTGAAGTGACGCGATCCTGCAGACGCACGTTGCCCAGCGTCGCATTGCCCTGGTAGTTGACCGTCAGCGCCTTGGACTGATTGAGCGTCAGGCGGCCGTCCATCGTCAGCAAAGCGCTGGTGATGGCCGCGTTGAGCGACTTGTCGAGATACGGATCGAAGCCAGCCAGCGACAGGTTTTGCGTGGCGACGCGCAGGTCTGCCTTGAGCGGCTGCGGGACCACGTCGCCGCGCACGTCGATTTTGCCCTTGGCGCCCAGGCCCGCGCCAACTTGCACGCTGACCGGTTTGCCGAGGTCGGTCGAAGCGTTCTGCACAACGACGTTCAGTGGCTCGACCCGCACCTTCACGGGCCGCGCGTTCGACTGATCTTCAAAGCCGACAGCGCTGTTGTCCAACCGCAGGGTCTGCACCGTCACGGCCCAGGGTTTCTCGCCCGATTTGCCGGCTCGCGCGGGGGCGGCACCGGCTTTGCCAGTCGCGGCAGCTTGCGGCCCATTGAGTAGTGTGAGCGTCGTGGTGCCATCTTTCTTGCGCAGGGCATCCACCTGCAGGCCGTCGGTACGCACGTCGCTCAGGGCGATGCTACGTGCATCCAGATCGAAATGCTTCACGTCGGCGCGGATCAGCTTGGCACGCAGCGCCGTCTCCTTGCCGGATGCAGGCGCTATCGACAGATCGGCGAGGCTGGCGGTCAAGGGTTCGGCTTGCACATTGAACTTGTCGGGGCCGAAATCGAGGACGACCTTGCCGTCCGCCGACAATGCGCCGCTCTGCAGTTGAGGCGCGCCCGCTTGCCGCAGGTACGGCCCAATGCCGGCGAGCTTGACGCCATCGAGCTTCAGTTCCAGTTCGGCGTTGTGCTTCTCCAGAGACGTCGTCCCTTTGATGTTCAGCGTGCCGCCCTGCGCCTGCCTGGCGGTGACATCAAGCGCGGTCGGGCCGCCCAGCGTCCGGACGGCCGCGTCGCCGTGGAGGTCTTCCAGCGCCAGATCGGCAGCCGGCTGCGTGGTTGCGTCGTGCCAATGCACGCCGCTGTTGGTCACCTGGAGCTTGCTGACCAGCAAGTCCAGTGGTTTTGGCTGGGTGCCGGGGGCAGGCTCGGGTTTGGCTGTTTTTGCATCGGCCGGCACGGATTGGCTGCCGAGCTGCGCGAAATTGAGCGCGCCATCGTGACCGCGCGCGACATCGACGCGTACGCCATCCAGCGTGAGCGTTTCGAGGTGGAACACGTTGTCGAGCGGGCGTACGTCGGTAAGCGCGGCTCGTACCTGTTTGGCGGCGACGAGCGGCGATCTCTTGGCGTCGATCACTTCGAGGTTGTCGAGGCCAGCGGTACCGCGCAGGCGCAGCACCGGCGTACCGCCTTTGGGTTTCTGGAAGTCGATCGTCAGGTCGGTTGTCAGCTTGCCTTGGGGCACCGCCACCGGCAAGGGGCCCGGTACGTAGCCGACGTAGCGGGGGAGATCCAGGCCTTCGACCTTGAGATTGAGGCTCGATTCGAGCGAATCGGCGAAGGGCTTGGTCTTGCCGGCAAAGTGCAGCGGCGCGCCGTCGATGCGCGCGGCCAGTAACGGCTGCACGAAGATATCGACGTCGGCCGGCAGGTTGGCCAGAAACGGCACGCCAATCTGCAGGTTGTCCACCCTGTGCTGCGTGCCGAGCGGCTGATCGATGAACTCGACCGTACCGTTGGTCAGCTGGAGATTGGCGAAGACAAAGCGGGCAGGTTCGGCCGATTTGGGCTTGGGCGGATTCTCGGGCTGGCTCAGCTTGTCGATGATGTCGGAGAAATTGAAGCGCTGCTCCGCGGTACGCACGATGCGCACATGCGGTGCTTCGATGCTCAATTCCTCAATGACGGGTGCCCGGCGGAAAATCGAACTCCATGCTGCATTGACATGCAGATGGCCGATGTCGACGAACGGCGTCTTTCCATCGCGCTCGGCAATGTGGATCTGGTCAACCTCCAGTCGCAGGGTATATGGGTTGATGCGAACCTTGCCCACGGATACCGGACGCTCCAGCACTTTGCTGAGTTGCGTTTCTGCCAGATGGCGCAGCAGCGAGGGGCCGCCCACGGCGCCCAGCAGTCCGAATACCGCCAGAAAGATCAGCACACCCAACCCGACGCGCCTGGTGCGCCTCGAAGCCCGCATCTGCTGGCCAAACTGCACGGTGCGTTGCCATCCGGCAGTGTTGCGGGCACGGCTCAGCCATGCGCGCCAGCCGTTGGCATGCGATTGCAGATCAGGACGCGAATCGGGGGAGGTGCTCATGCGAGTGTCCGGCGATAGCTGCCGTGTTGTGTCAGTGGGTCGACCGCCGCGTCCAGAGGGGAGGCAGCGGTCTTGAAGGGCGCCGGGCCTCGGCCCAGGCAACCTGCCTATACACGCTGTGATTCGAGCAGCAGTGGAACCAGTTCGGCGGCACCCGCGATGAGGGCATCTGCCTGCCAGGCTTCAGGCGCCGGTCCATTACCACAATAGCCGTAACTGGCCGCAATGGTAGGCATGCCGGCGGCCCTGCCGGCCTCGATGTCGCGCAGGTCATCCCCTACGTAAACGATTTGCCGGGCGTCAATCCCAATCGACTGGGCGGCGTGCAGCAAGGGAGCGGGGTGGGGTTTGGCGTGCGGCGTGGTGTCACCCGCGACAACACAGGCGGGCGCCACTGGAAAAGCGAGTTGTGCCACCAGCGGCATGGTCAGCCGCGCCGATTTGTTGGTGACGATGCCCCAAGGGATGCCCGCCCGGCCGAGTTCGGCCAGCACGTGGGTCATGCCCGGAAAGAGCCGCGTGCGGACGCAGATTTCCGCCTCATAGTTGGCCAGGAAGGCCAGCCGCAACGACTCGAATTCCGCATCTTGCGGCCCGACTCCGAAGGCCACGCCAATCAACCCGCGTGCGCCATGTGAGGCGACGGGGCGCAATGCTTCATAGGCCAACGGCTCAAGCCCGCGGTCAGTACGGACTTTGTTGGCCGCGGCGGCCAGGTCCGGAGCGGTATCTGCCAGCGTGCCGTCGAGGTCAAACAGCACCGCACCCAGCGGGTTTGGAAACTTGCGGACCATCATGCGTCGATCGGCCGGCGCGTCGCCATCAGGTAGTTGACGCTGGTGTCATACGTCAGGGCGTACCGGCCGGTGAGCGGGTTGTATTCCAGGCCGCGCATCTGGTCGGGTTCCAGTCCCGCCTGACGCGCGAAGGACGCAAGCTCGGACGGGCGGATGAACTTGGCGTAATCGTGCGTGCCGCGCGGCAGCATGTTCAGCACGTACTCCGCCCCGATCACTGCCAGCAGGTAGGCCTTGGCGTTGCGGTTGATGGTCGAGAAGAACACGTGACCGCCCGGTTTGACCAACGTCGCACAAGCTCGCACAACAGAGGCTGGATCGGGAACATGTTCCAGCATCTCCATGCAAGTCACAACATCGAAGCTGGCCGGCTCGCGCGCGGCGAGGGCTTCTGCGGCGATCTCTTCGTAATCCACCGCCACACCGGCCTCCAGGCCATGCAAGTCGGCCACCCGCAATGCTTTGCGCGACAGGTCAATTCCTTTGACGACGGCGCCGGCACGGGCCATGCTCTCAGACAGGATGCCTCCGCCGCAACCGATGTCGAGGACACGCTTGCCGCTCAACGGCGCGAGCGACTGGATCCAGTCCAGGCGCAGCGGGTTGATTTCGTGGAGCGGTTTGAACTCGCTGTTCGGATCCCACCAGCGGTGGGCGAGTTCGCTGAATTTTTCGAGTTCGCCGGGATCGGCGTTCGCGTGAGTGGTGGTCATGTTGCGCTGCGCCTGGGTGTGTCGGCTAGGTGAGGAAATGTACCAAAAAGCATCGCCCCAACCAAATGACGCGCGTCAGGGACAAAAGGTTTCACATTGAAACAGAGGTGAACGAACGCGCATGCGTTGTCTCCAACTGTCACATTCCTTCAAGGAGAGATCAATGAAATCCAAACAATTTCTGGCAGGGCTCGGCATCGCGAGCCTGACTGTACTGGCAGGCTGTGCGGCGCCTGGCTATGGCGGCGGATACGGCGGAGGTTATGGGGGAGGCTACGCTCCTGCTCCCGCCTATGGTAGTCAGCCGCAACAGCAACCCGGCGCTTTATATGGCCGCGTCGAGTCCATTCAGCCGATGCAGGCGCCAGCAAATAGCCCGGGCATTCTGGGCACGATCATCGGCGGCG
>JAGWNU010000277.1 GCA_028871175.1 Burkholderiaceae bacterium
CTTGTTGATGACGAACAGGTCGCTCTTGGTGATGCCGGGGCCGCCCTTGCGCGGAATCTTCTCGCCGCCCGCCACATCGATCACGTAGATGGTCAGATCCGACAGCTCGGGGCTGAACGTCGCCGCGAGGTTGTCACCGCCCGACTCGATGAAGACCACATCTGCATCCGGAAACTTGGAGAGCATGCGATCGACCGCTTCGAGGTTGATCGACGCATCTTCGCGGATGGCCGTGTGTGGGCAGCCGCCGGTCTCGACACCCATGATGCGTTCGGCAGGCAGCGCGCCGGAGATGGTCAGCAGGCGCTGGTCTTCCTTCGTGTAGATGTCGTTGGTGATCGCCACGAGGTCGTAACGCTCGCGCATGGCCTTGCAGAGCATTTCGAGCAGCGTGGTCTTGCCGGAGCCCACCGGGCCGCCCACGCCAACACGCAGGGCAGGAAGTTTCTTGGTTCGCATGATGATCGGGTTCAGGATCGAAAGAGTCGTGAGTATTGCGTTTCATGCCGGGCGGACAACACGCCCAGCCCAGGCGAAAACGTAGACAGTTCTGGCGGATGACAAGCCGCACGGCGCTTGGCCTCTTCCACCGCCCGCGCCACCGCTGCGTGCAGGCCAAAGAGAATGCGCTGCCCCGCGGCCTGCCCGAGCGGCACGGCCTTGACTGCCGCCGCCATCTGGTTTTCCACCCACGCAAAGCAGTACGCCGTCACGCCATCGCGCGGGTCGACATTCAGCGCAGCAGCGGCGGCGGCAAAGGCCGTTGGAAACGTCACCGAGGCACGCCCGGCCAAGGCGCTGCGCAGTGCGCCATCGCCCCACTCCATCTGCTGGATGAGGCGATTGAGCGACCAGCCCATCTGAGACGTTTCGAGCCGCAGCTCGCGCGTCTCGCGGGTGGCAAGGAACCACGCATCGCGCTCGGCCACGGCATCGAAGCGGCCTGCCTGCCAGTCGGCAAACTGCAGCAGCCACAGCGGCGCCTCACACGCGGCCAGCACGTCGAGGCCTTCGGCAATCCACGCCGCAGCCGACGCTTCATCGGCCACGTGCCGCACGTCTACCGCTGCCTCCAGGCCCTGCGAATAGCTGAACGCGCCCACCGGCAGCGCCGGCGACGCGAGATGCAGCAAGGCAGTGAGCTGCGCGGCGTTAGTCATGGTGATGGTGGTGATGGCCGCAGCCGGGCCCGTGGACATGGCCGTCGTCGTGCGCGTGACTGTGACCATGATCGTGACCGTGATGCTCGTGGTACAGCGCCTGCGCGGCTGCGTAGTCCTCTTCGAACGTCGCATCGTGGCCGTGACGATGGCCGCCACCATAGGCGCCCGCCTCCGGCTCGAACGGTGCTTCCACATGCGCGACGGTCACGCCCAGGCGGACCAGCATGTCTTCGAGCACCGGATCGGCTTCGAGCTGCAGTGCATCTGCACTGACCTGCACGGGTGTGTGGCGATTGCCGAGGTGGTAGGCAGCGCGCATCAGCGCAAGACGGTTGTCGCTCGTCACGCGCAGGACCTGCTCAGGTGCGGCCTGCACTTCGACCAGCGTGCCGTCTTCAGCGACCAGCACGTCGCCGCCGCGCATGACGGTGCCGCGCGGCAGCACCACGGCCACTTCACGGCCATCGTCGAGGGTGGCGCGCAAGCGGCTGCGGCTGCGCTCCAGGAATGGCAGCACAAGCTTGGGTGCGCGCTTGACCAGCACAGAGGCCAGGCCATGCGGCGCGGGGAGATGTTTGTTGATGGAAAGCATCTTTACGACCTGATTCGTCATCCAACTATGAGGCTCGAAGTTCTGAACTCCAGGCGTCGAGTTCTGAACTGCAAGCACCGGGTTCGGAACTTCAAGCGTGGAGTTCTGAACGCCATACGTCGGGTTCTGAACGTCAAACGTTGAGTTCGGAACCTCAAGCGTCGCGTTCTGAACTCCGAGCGTTGAGTTCAGAGACGCCACGCATCGGGTTCGGAACTTCAAGTGTCGAGTTCTGAACTCCAATCGCCGAGTTCTGAACTCCAATCGCCGAGTTCTGATCTCCAATCGCCGAGTTCTGATCTCCAATCGCCGAGTTCTGATCTCCAAGCGTGGAGTTTTGATCTCGGCGCGGCGGCGCATCCTTATTTCACCCCCTGCCGGGGGCGACTCACTTTCTTTGTCTTGCCAAAGAAAGTAAGCAAAGAAAGGCGCGCCCGAGATGGCGAACCATCCCTTGAATTTTCGTAACCGGGCGGAGACGGGAAAAACTCGCTGCGCTCAGACAGTTTCCCGTCTTTTTTCCGCCCGCTTACGAAAATTCAAGGCGCCATCTAGGGCAAGGGTAAAGCACACACTCTTCTGCCTGCGCGCTACTTCGTTGTCCGTTCAGAACCGTCGCACGCGCTTGCTCTTGCTCTTGCTCTTGCTCTTGTTCTTGCTCTTGCTCTTGCTCTCGCACTCGCACTCGCACTCGCACTCGCACTCGCACTCGCCGAGCTCCGGCGCTCACCTCAGTTCCCCGCCGGTGTGGCCGTTGACTTACCTGCCCTAGATGGCGCCTTGAATTTCTGTAAGCGGGCGGATCAAGGAAGGAGGCCTGTCTGAGCGAAGCGAGTTTGCCTCCTTCCCCGCCCGGTTACATAAATTCAAGGGGAAGTCGCCATCTCGGGCGCGCCTTTCTTTTGCTTACTTTTCTTTGGCAAGACAAAGAAAAGTAAGTCGTGCCCGGCAGGGTACGAAACAGGGATGGACCACAAGAGCCCACCCCAAAACTCAAAACAAAAAGTACCTCTGCGCCATCGGCAACACCTCCGCCGGCTCACAAGTCAACACCGTCCCATCCGCCACCACCTGATACGTCTCCGGATCAACGGTAATGTCAGGCTGCCAGTCGTTATGAATCATGTCCGCCTTGCTCACACTACGCGTGCCCTTAACGACTGCAGTGGTCTTGGCCAACCCATATCGCTCCGCCACGCCAGCCGCAGCAGCCGATTGCGACAGAAACGTCAACGACGTCCGCCCCAACGCCCCACCCGCCGCCCCAAACATCGGCCGATAGTGCACCGGCTGCGGCGTCGGGATCGACGCATTCGCATCGCCCATCGCCGCGGAGGCAATCATCCCGCCCTTCAGGATCAGGCTCGGCTTCACGCCAAAGAACGCAGGTTTCCACAGCACAAGGTCGGCCCACTTGCCGACTTCAACCGAGCCGACTTCATGCGCAATGCCATGCGTGAGTGCGGGGTTGATCGTGTACTTGGCGACGTAGCGCTTCACGCGAAAGTTGTCATGCCCGCCACGCGCGTCGTTCGGGTCGCCGGCCAGCTTGCCGCGCTGCACCTTCATCTTGTGCGCGGTCTGCCACGTGCGCAGCACGACTTCGCCGACGCGCCCCATGGCTTGCGAATCGCTGGAGATCATCGAGAACGCGCCCAGGTCGTGCAGGATGTCTTCGGCCGCAATCGTCTCGCGGCGGATGCGGCTCTCGGCAAAGGCGATGTCTTCGGCAATGGACGCATCGAGGTGATGGCACACCATCAGCATGTCGAGGTGCTCGTCCAGCGTGTTGACGGTGAACGGCCGCGTCGGGTTGGTGGACGATGGCAGCACGTTGGATTCACCGCACACGCGGATGATGTCGGGCGCGTGCCCGCCGCCCGCGCCCTCGGTGTGATACGTGTGAATCGTGCGTCCTTTGAATGCGGCGACGGTGGCTTCAACAAAGCCCGATTCGTTCAACGTATCGGTGTGGATGGCGACCTGCGTGTCGGTGTCGTCGGCCACACCCAGGCAGCAATCGATGGCGGCGGGCGTGGAGCCCCAGTCTTCGTGCAGCTTCAGGCCGATGGCGCCCGCGTCGATCTGCTCGCGCAGCGCGCCGGGCAGGCTGCCGTTGCCCTTGCCCAGGAAGCCGATGTTCATTGGGTACGCATCAGCCGCCTGCAGCATGCGCTGCATGTACCAGGGGCCCGGCGTGCAGGTCGTGGCGTAGGTGCCGGTGGCGGGGCCGGTGCCGCCGCCGATCATCGTCGTCACGCCGCTGTTGAGCGCTTCGTCGATCTGCTGCGGGCAGATGAAGTGGATGTGCGTGTCGACACCGCCGGCGGTGACGATCATGCCCTCGCCCGCGATGATCTCGGTGCCGGGGCCGATGAGGATGGTCACGCCGGGCTGGATGTCCGGATTGCCTGCCTTGCCGATCGCCGAGATGCGGCCGTGCTTGAGGCCGATGTCGGCCTTGACGATGCCCCAGTGGTCGATGATCAGCGCGTTGGTGATGACGGTGTCGGCGCAGTCTTTCGATTCGCGCTGGCTCTGGCCCATGCCGTCGCGGATGACCTTGCCGCCGCCGAATTTCAC
>JAGWNU010000041.1 GCA_028871175.1 Burkholderiaceae bacterium
AAAGACCTGCTCCAACGTTGCGCGGGGCAGCTCGTCGCGCTTGCCGTGGCGATTGACCAGAATCCGGATCTTGTCGGCCGCGTAGTGCAGGCCGTGCAGGATGTCGAGCAGCCGCCGTCCGGTCCGCGCAAAGGCGATGGTGGGCTGGACAACCACGCAGATCTGGTCGCTGTGGTCGAGCACCGCGATCGAGAGCGGGTTGATGGCCTGCCCGATGTCAACCAGGACAAAGTCGTACAGGGGCGAGACCATCGACAGGACGTACTCGATCTTCTCTTTCTTGATCTCGCCCGCCTTGATCGGGTCGGTGGCGCCTGCCAGCACGTCGAAGCCCTTGGTGACTCGCGTCAGGCAGGCCTCCAGGAAGGCATCGTCCAGCCGGTCCACCTGCGCGCACACCTCCGACAGCGTAGCCGGCGGCGTCTTGCTGCTCACCAGGAAGTGCGTGTCGCTGAACTGGGTGTTGAGGTCGATCAGCAGTACCCGCTTCTGTTCGTGTGTGGCCAGGGTGTAGCCGACGTTGCTGGCGATGAAGCTGGCACCCGCGCCGCCCTTGCTCGAGACGAAGGCAATCACGCGCGCCTCGTCCCTGACCCTGGGTGTGTGATTGGCTTCCAGTCGCGTGAGTGCTTCGGTCAGCTGTGCTCTTTCCAGCGGCCAGCCGAGGACATCGCTCACACCCGCGCGCAGGGCGCGGATCAGATCGTCTGGCTGCTGGGTCTGCGTGACGAGAATGCACGGCAGGTCGGGATATTGCTGGCGCAATACCTCGATGCCCAGCATCTGCGTAGCGCCACCGCCCGGTTGGTCGATGATCAGTGCATCGGCACCACGCAACTGGCAGGCGTGCGTGGACAGGCTGCCCGGCGTGGCCTGGAGCCGCATCACTTGGTAGTTTCCGCTGGCGGCAACCAGGCGCGCGAGTTCCGCCAGACGTTCGCCGTCTTCGGACGCAATCAAGATCTTCAGCATGGCAAAGCTCCCCGTTCGGTCGTGTTTTGTGTGTGTCGCAGCATCGCCGTGCGAATGGGCGGGCGCGGTAGTCGACGCGAGATGGCGGGCGCTGTCCTGGCGCCCGCCAGGTGCCGCTAGCGGAAGCTGCCGCCGATCATGCCCGCGCCGCCGTATCCGCCAGCACCAAAGCCGCTCCCGGTTCCGGTACCCGCGCCGCCCGTGGGGTAGCGCGTCATCGAGCGGTCGTAGTTGGTCATGGCGGAGACCGCTGCCTTGCCGTCATAGCCATCGGCTGCAGGAAGGCCGGCCGGTGCATCCGGGTTGATGACCTGGGCCTGCTTGACGGTCGTGACGGCTTCGCCGAAGTGTTTGTCCCAGATTGGGGTGGTGGTCATGCAGGCGGTCAGGGCCTGGCAGGCCAGGACGACGAGTGCAGCACGTTGCAGGCGTTTGAGATGGGTGTTCATGGCATATCTCCACATGGTTCGCGGTTCAGCGCGTCTGCGTGGTTGTATCGGCTGCGGCGGTCTGCCGGCTCGGCGCCTTGGCGCTGGCCTGGGCCAGGCGCGCGGCGGTGGCTTCAATCCGGGCAATGCGTGCAGCGGTGTCGTCTGCCGGGGCCGGCGCGGCTGCGGTGGCGGGCGTCGCGTCTGGCGCCGGTGCAGCGGCGGCGGGCTTCGCGGGCGCGTCGGTCACGGGCTGCTCCAGGGGCACCGTGCTCACCTGGGCGCGTGGGGCTGGGGCAGCCGGGGCTTGCGGCGCTGGCATGGCCGGAGCCGGTGCCTGCGAGCTCGGCGCGGACGGCGCCGAGGGTGCGGCGGGCGCGGAAGCAGGTGCCTGCGGTGCTGCTGACGGCGCCGGCTTGGCGGCACGGGCCTTGGCTCCGGAGCCTTCCATGTTGCCCGTCATGTAGACAGACAGTTCATCAGGCGTCGAGAAGCTGTCGGTCGGCAGCGGATACGAGGCCGTCTGCATCGGTTGCACCAGGTGCGGCGTGATCACGATGACCAGCTCCGTCAGATCGTGCTGGAACTGGGTGCTGCGGAACAGCGTACCCAGCACCGGCACTTCTCCGGCGCCCGGCAACGCCTTGAGCGAGCCGCGCGCGTTGTCCTGCAGCAGGCCGCCGATGGCAAAGCTCTCGCCGTCGCGCATCTGCACGGTGGTGGAGGCGCGCCGCGTGGTGATGAGCGGCAGAATGGTCTGGCCATTGACATTCGCACCGGTGACCGTCGCGCCCGTTGGCGACAGCTCGGACACCTCCGGTGCCACCCTCAGGTTGATGCGGCCATTGGCCATGACGGTGGGCGTGAACTTCAGGCCGACACCGAATTCCTCTTCCTGCAGCGTGATGGTCGGCGCGCCGCCCGAGCTGCTGCTCTGCGCGACGGGGATGTAGATCTTGCCGCCCGCCAGGAAGCTGGCCTCCTGCCCGCTGAGGGTGACCAGATTCGGTTCCGCCAGGATCTTCACCAGGCTGTCGTTCTTTTGCGCGTCCAGTTGCGCCTGGAAAGGCCGGTTGTTGGCCTTGTTGCCAAAGAACGTGGTGGACGAGCCGGTCAGCAGGGAGGTCAGCAGGCCCCCGCTCCACGATCCGAAGCCGCCCTGGATGTTGAGCGCCGAGCCCAGCTGATTGAGCAGGGTCTTGGAGACTTCCGCGACCTTCACTTCCAGCATCACCTGCTGCGGCGTGTCGACGATCATCATGTTGATGACGTTGCCGCCGGTGGCACCGCCCGCGCCGCCGGCCATGCCGCCCATTCCCGCCGCCGCCGCACCGCCGGACTTGTCGTTGCCGCTCTGTGCGGCGGCGGCATAGGCGCGCGCGATTTCCATCGCCTGCTGCGCAGCTTGCGCGCTCGACACATTGCCGGCAAGCACGAGGCTGTCAGCGGCCGTCATGACGCGGATCTTCGATTCACCCGGCATCAACTGGGCAAGCGATGTCTGCAGGCCGCCCGCATCCGCGTTGACCACCACGTTGACGATGCTGCAGGCACCGCTGCGGCCCTGCACGATCATGTTGGTGGTACCGACGCTGCGGCCAAGCAGATACATCGACTGGGGCGACACCATGGTCGCCTGGACCACGCCCGGGTTGCCCAGCGTGCGGTTGCGCACGGGCTCGGGCAGCGAGATGATCGAAGACTTGCCGACCGGCACGACCACGCTGCTTTCGCCGCGCACGGCGCCCGTGCAGTTCGGACCGCGCACGTCGGCCTGCGGTGGCGCGGCCAGGGCAGGGTTCATGCTGATCGTCATCTGCACCGGTGCGGTTGCGCCTGTGCGGGTCTGCACGGCGATCGGCGCGGTGGTGGATCTGGCCATCCCACCGGCCTCGGCGGCCGTCTGCGCGGTTGCATGCGGCGGCATGCAGAGAGCGGCACCGGCTGCACTGGCCAGGACAAGCGCGCGTGCGCTACCGAGGACATGTGCGTTACCCAGCGCGGCATTGGTTTTCTGGTTCGTCTTCATATCTCCCCCCCGGAGAGGCTGCTGCACAAGAACGGATTGCGGTTGAAATACCCGGTGACTGCGTGACCTCGACAAGCGTGTGGATCGACCTTCAGGTGTGGTGCCAGCCTCAGAAGCACTCCAGGCTGCCATGTACGCCGGCCAGCACGCCGATGCAGTCGCGTTGGCGGGCCGGTGCCGACGCAACGTGCCGCACCTTTGCCGTGACAGCCGGCGCGGTGACCGTCACCACCTTGGGGGCGGGTTCCGCTGCCGGCGTACCGAGCAGGGTGACTTTGGTGGCGCCGCCAGTGGCCGAGGCCGCCAGATCCACCTGGTTGCGCAACACCAGCGAAAGCGTTCCGACACTGCGCGCCACATCGAGCTTTTCTGCTTGCTCGGGCGTGACTTCCAGCGTCACGGCGTTGACCACCTTGGGCTGGGTGTCGTCGCGGCTGACCTGCTGCGCAACGGCCAGCACCAGGATCTTCTCCAGCACGATCTTGGAAATGCTGCTGTTGTTCGTGCTCTTCGCGTCTTCATTGGTATTGACGATCACGTCGACGAGGTTGCCCGGCAGTGCAAAACCGGCCACGCCCACCACATCGTTCACGCGCACGGTGATGGCCCGCTTGCCTTCAGCGATGACGGCGGACAGGCCGCCTTTGGTGCCCACCGGCGCGAGCTTGCTTTCCAGGATGGGTTCGCCCTTCTGCAGGCTGGCCCGGACCACGCGCCCCTGCAGCGACTTGACGTCGTCGAAGGTGCCCGGGGGCAGGCTGCCGGCAGGCCAGCTGACGACGCGCAACTGCTCATTACCCAGTGGTTGCCCGAGATCCATGTCATTGGCCGCCACCACGACCTGCCTGACCGAGCTGGAAGACTGCTGGGCCAGCCAGCGCGACGCGGAAACGACGGCCGCGATCCCCGCCACCAGCGCCACGACCAGCATCACGACTGCACGCGCGTTTTTCATGATGAATTTCCCCCTTCTGAGATCAATCAAGCGGATCTGATATGCAAAGTTCAGGTGCGAGCCTGCACGTCTTGCCGCCAGCCCGTGCCCGCACCCATCGAATCGGTCTTGCCGAAATCAGCGTGCGAACAGAAATAGATTTGCCATGCGCGGCGCAGCGCTTCTTCACTGACCTCGGGTGGCGCTCCGCGGTACGTGACGGAGGAAGCCACCAGGCGTAGCAGGTCGCGCGGGATGCACGCCAGCAGCGGTTTGCCGCTGGCGCCGTGCAATGCCTCGCACAGATAGTCGAAGGCCGCGGCCGCGTTCTGCAGTCCCAGCTCTTGCGCAGCGCGCAGATAGATCTCGCGGTAGTCATCCACCGAGAGCGGACCCACGTACAACTTGCTGCCGAGCCGGCGCAGGAACGCGTCGTCACCCAGTTGGGCAGGCTCCAGGTTCGTGGAGAAGACGGGCCACACGTCGAACGGCACCGAGAACCGCACGCCGTTGCGCAGCGAGAACATGTCGACACGGCGGTCCAGCGGCACGATCCAGCGGTTGAGCAGTTCGCTGACGCCTACCTGCTGGCGGCCAAGGTCATCGACGATGTAGATGCCGTTGTTGGCCTTCATGTGAGGAGGCGCCTGGTAGAAACCGGTGGCGCTGTCGTAGCGCAGCTCAAGCATGTCGAGCGTGAGTTCACCGCCGGAGAGCACGGCAGGGCGATGGCACATCTGCCAGCGCCGATCGAGCGGGCGACGCGCCACGGCACCCTCGCCGTCGTCCTGCACCACGTGAACGAGTGGATCGAAGATCTGGATGATGTCGCCCGCCACGGTGACTGCGTACGGCACCGGCACCACGCCCGGCAGCAGCATGCCCAGGTGCTGCGCAAGGTAGGTCTTGCCGCCGCCGGCCGGGCCGTACAGCATCAGCGCGCGGCTGGTGTTGAGCGCCACGCCCACGTCGTCGAGCAGATCCTCCGGCATCACGAATGTGCTGAAGACCGTGCTGACTTCTTCTTTCGACACTGCGGTGCGCTGGATGGAGTGCCGCTGGACGGCTTCGACGTAGGCTTCCAGCGTGACCGGCGCGGCGCCGACATAGCTGCAGCGCGCGGTGAATTCGGCTGCCCGGATATAGCCGGCATCGGTCAGCTGATAGCGGACGTCCAGGTCATTGGCGCCACGGTGCGCCACTTCCAGCAGGCGCTCGCGCACCGCGTACGCGGCAACCTCATTGATGACCATCGCCGGCAGCTTCAGGGTGTCCATCAGCATGACCAGCGTCGCGCTGCGGTGCAGATAGGCCACCTTCATCAGCAGGCTGAGCAGCAGCGAGATGTCGAGGCCGGTTTCGGCAACGGTGCGCGGCAAGATGTGCCATGGAGCCGCGGGCTCCCTGCGGGCGCCGTCCGCTGCTGCCGGCGAGGGCACCGGCTCCAGCATGCGCGGGAAGTGGCCGGATTCGTTACGCTCGATCAATTGGTCGCCAATCATCTTCGTCACCGTTTGGCTGAATGGATGGATACGATGGGCTTGCGGGCGGTTTGTCAGCTCGATGCAAACAGGACGGCGATCGTGCCAGCGGCAATCGCCACCCCGTATGGCAGCGAGCCGACCGACCAGGATGCGTCGGTTTCGGGTTGCGACGGTGCCTGGCGGCTGAGCTGTCCCGGCGTGAGCAACACCGAGCGCAGGTTGCGGCGAAGCTGGGCCATGCGCTTGCCTCGAACGGTGATGGCCAGCGCCCATACGCCGCCGATCACGAACGTCGCCAGCGCAATCTCGAAGGCCATGGATGCGCCAAGCCATGCACCGACCGCGGCCATCAGCTTCACGTCACCCGCAGCCATCCCGCGCAGCGCGTAGAACGGTAGAAAGATCGCCAGGCCGGTAAGCCAGCCCCCGGCCCACATCTGCATGCCAGGACCGAAGCCGAATGCCGCGACCTGCAGTGGCAGCGCTGCCAGCCAGGCACCGAAGGTCAGCCAGTTCGGAATGCGTCGGCTCTGCGCATCGATGGCCGCAGCCAGCAGCGCAACGGCCATCGCGATGGGGCCGATCAAGGGCGAGAGCAGGTGGGCGTTGTTCATGGTGTTCTCGAGGTCGCGTGTTCGGTTCAATGGCTCGGGTGCTGACGACTGCGACATCACGGCATGGCGGCTGCGATCATTTCGTACAGGGACCGAACACTGCTGCCCAACGCGACGACAGAGGCCAGGATCACGATCGCGATGAGCGAACCGAGCAGGGCATACTCGATGGAGGTCACGCCCTGTTCGTCGCGCAGCCATTGCTGAAGATGGATGGACTTGTGCATGCTGGTCTCCTGTCTCGCACGGGTAGCGGATCGGTTGGCGCAGCCCTTCAGAGCGCGCTGGCGATGTTCGAAAACACGGTGCTCAGGTTCGTCCCGACGGCTTGGACGGACGCGATGATGACCACGGCGATCAGCGCTGCGATCAGGCCGTATTCGATGGCTGTGACGCCTTCGTCGTCATGGACGAACTGCTGCAGAAGCATGGCAAGCGTTTTCATGGTGATCTCCTTGTGCAGGGGAACGGGGTTCGGCGATGCGCCGCTGGCGTGCGGGCTGTCGGGTTGGCGACCGCCCACACGCGCACGTCGGCCAACTACAGCGCCGCAGCGATATTGCTGAACACGTTGCTCAGGTTCGTGCCGACCAGCCTGACCGAGGCAATGATCACAACGGCGATCAGTGCAGCGATCAGGCCGTACTCGATGGCGGTCACACCGTCTTCGTCGCGGACGAATTGCTTGAACGTGTTAGTGATGTGGTTCATGACAAGCTCCTTCTGTGGGTAATGTGCGAGCGGGAAATCCTGAAGCGGTGGGCGCTCAAGCCGGCGGCGCACAGATGGCGCACGCATGGAACGGCCAGCAGCCTTGGCCGCTGCGGCCCGCCCACAGGAACTTGCTTGGCGCGGCCGAGTGGGCGTTGCACTGCGTGTTGTCCCTTTCGAGCGATGTGGGTTTGTGGGCGTTAAGCATGAGTTCCGATCCCTTGTTCAATTCGAGTGTCCGAATTGGAGATTCCGTTCTGCGTAGCCATCCCTCCGTGAACCTGAAGCTCCCCGTTCATGACTGAGGTGGCAGTTCGTTGCGATCGGGTATAGGCAAAAGGCGGGCCACCCTGCTGCATTGCCCGGTATGACAAGGCTTTGCGGGCGGTCCGCGTATCGCTGGCCGTGGACGATGGCGGCGTGCGATGGCGTTAGCCGGGGTCGAGTTGCCGCGCGGAAACGCAACACACGGCAGGTCGATTTGGATGAGGCTACTTAGGGATGACAGTCCGGCGGAGCGCCCTCGTTCAAACGGACAGGGGGGGATGGGCGTAGTGGACGGTGGCGATCAGGTGGCGAGTGGGCGGTACCGTGGTCGAAGCCTTTTTCACACAGATGGCGGCGGGATGACGGGCCGGGGAGTGACGTTTCCGGGCAGAAACGTTGTTTGGCACCTGAGCGCCCGGACGCGCGAACGGGCGCGCTGCGACGGCGCGGCGACAACGCTTTCAGCCTGAGGACGCGCGCTTCAACGCTGAAACGTCGCAGCATTCCGGCGGCCAGGGTTGGCCTTTGCCGAGCGCCAGCGCCCGTGCCCCGTCTTGCCTTCTCCTCGGGTGCGAACAAGACTGAGCTCAGGCTCGCATGCACCGGAGACGTTGCACACGACAGCCCGGCTGCTTGGCAAAGACCGGTCGTTCATCCTGCAGTCCGTCATCGTCTGCACGCTCTGCATGACCCATCACCGGTGCGCCAGAGATCAGCGCGCCTGTGCGCCGCGTGTGGCCACGCAGCGCGTCAGGCCGCTGCCGGTCGCGGGTCCTGCTGGCCAGGAGGGCGCTGGTTGCGTGCCGTGCCGCTACGCGAGTGTGAGAGGGATCATGGCTGCTGCCAACGTGACGAAAGAACACTGTGCTTCCGGGCTGCGCGCCCCGCCCGCCGTCCATGCCGTGCACTGGCTGGGACGGGATCGCCTGCGTGTGTATTCGCAAGCGGTGCTGGTGTGCTACGCCTCGTACTTCGTCATCTGGTTCATCCGCGCCAGCGTGTTGAGGGTGCCGGGTGTCTTCCCGCTCGGCGGCGATTTCCTGGTGTTCTGGAGCGCTGCGCAGTTGGTCCTGCAGGGCGATCCGCTTGCGGCTTACAACGTTGCCGTGCTGCATCAGGTGGAGCTTGCAACCGTTCCGCTGGTCGCCACCACGCAGGGCGTGTTGCCCTGGTTCTATCCGCCGACGTTCATGCCGCTCGTGGTGCCGTTCGGCCTGCTGCCCTATGGGCTCGCGGTGCCCGTCTTTCTGGGCGTGAGCGCAGGCAGCTTCC
Organism: Burkholderiaceae bacterium; assembly: GCA_028871175.1. GTDB lineage: Bacteria > Pseudomonadota > Gammaproteobacteria > Burkholderiales > Burkholderiaceae > Ralstonia > Ralstonia condita. The sequence continues at coordinate 8,712 of JAGWNU010000041.1, forward strand.
TGTGGGTGGCGAGCCGGATCGTGCCGTGGCGCGAGGCATGGTTGCCCTGCGCGGCCTTTCCCGGTATTGCCGTGGTGTTCTCGACCGGCCAGAACGCGCTGCTGCTTGCTGCCTGCGGTGGACTGGCCCTGACGCTGCTGCGCGCGCGGCCGGTTGCGGCAGGGATGCTGCTGGCGCTTCTGAGCGTCAAGCCGCACCTGGCGCTGATGTTTCCGGTGGCGCTCTTCTGCGCGCGCGCGTGGCGGGCGCTGATCGCCATGGTGGCGACTTCGCTCGGGCTGGCCGTGCTGGCGCTGGTGGCATTCGGTCCGGAATGCTTCGCTGCCTTCCTGCAGAACGCGGCGTTTGCGCGCTCGGTGGTGGAATCGGGGGCGGTCCATCTCGAGCGCATGCCGACGCTCTTTGCGATGGTCAAGATGCTGCATGGCAGTGTGGCGCTCGCCTATGCGCTGCACCTGCTGGGGGCGACGGCCGCCTGTGCCGTCGTTGTCTACGCATGGAGCCGACCTTGCACCTTCGCGCTGCAGGCGGCGGCCCTGTTGACTGCCAGCATGCTCATCAGCCCATACTTGTACGACTACGATCTCGCCTTCCTCGGTCTGGCCGTGGCCTGGCTCGCGGTGTACGCCCGGCAGGCGGGATGGCTTCCGGGTGAACGCGAAGGCCTGATCGTGCTCTGGCTCCTGCCGCTGGCGGGGATGCTTCTGGTCGAGCGACTTGGCTTTCAGCTGATGCCGGTCATCGTGCTGATGGCCCTGGCGCATATCGCACGGCGTATTCATCTTGAGCGCGCGCAACGCGGAGCATAACCGTGTGCCCGCGCCATTGACGGGGAGAACAATGATGTCGGACGTCAAGAAAACACAGTTGCTTTCGCTTGTCGTGCCGTTCTACAACGAAGGCGATGCACTCGCCGCGTTCTTCGCGCGCGTGGTGCCGATCCTCGAATCGATCGACGACATGCAGTTCGAGATCGTGTGCGTCAACGACGGCAGCAAGGACGACACGCTGGAAAAACTGGTCGCCGTGTCGCGTCGCGATGAGCGCGTTCGCGTCATCGACCTGACCCGCAACTTCGGCAAGGAAGCGGCGCTGACGGCCGGCATCGATGAAGCCGTCGGGGATGCCGTCATCCCGATCGACGCCGATCTGCAGGACCCGCCGGAACTGATTCCCGAGCTGGTAGCGCATTGGCACAAGGGCGCGGAGGTGGTGCTGGCGCAACGGGCCAGCCGTGCGTGCGACGCGTTCCTGAAGCGAGTGACCGCTGCGGCGTATTACCGGGTGCACAACACGCTTTCCGATCTGAAGCTGCCCGAGAACGTGGGCGATTTTCGCCTGATGGACCGCGCGGTCGTCAATGCGCTCAAGCAGTTGCCGGAGCGGCACCGGTTCATGAAGGGCCTGTTCGCGTGGGTGGGGTTCAACACCGTGATCGTCCCGTACGAGCGGGAATCCCGCAGCGCGGGACAGTCGAAGTTTTCCGGCTGGCGCCTGTGGAACTTTGCGCTGGAAGGCATCACCAGTTTCAGCACGTGGCCGCTCAGGAGCTGGACCTACATCGGGTTGGCGATCGCGAGCATCGCGTTCCTGTATGGCGGCTTCATCATCGTTCGTACCCTGGTCCTGGGGATCGACGTGCCGGGATACGCTTCGCTGCTGTCGCTCTCGCTGTTCTTTGGCGGCTTGCAACTGATCGGCCTTGGTGTCGTCGGCGAATACATCGGCCGCATCTATGACGAAGCCAAGGCCCGCCCGATCTACCTCGTGAAGCGCCGCTATCAGGAGCGTCGTCTGCGCAACCGGCTGCCCGGAGACCGGCGTGTGATCCGTCTCGTGACAGGCCAGCGCGGTTGAGCGGTCGCGTGCCATGTCGAGCGTGTCTGCACCTGGCTCGAAGCGCCTCGTGGCGGGGCGCCTCCAGGTCTACGCGCTGGCTGCATTGGCCCTCCAGGTTGTGGTCCTGCTGATCTGGATGATCCGGTTTTACCTCGTGGAGGACCGGGCCGCGCCGATGGTCGGCTACGACTTCTCGGTGTTCTGGTCTGCGGCGCGGGTTGCGCTGGAGCGGAACGCGGCATCGGTATTCTCCGCGCAATGGGTGGGGCCGATTGAAGCCGCGGTCCGGCACCAGGACGGCTATTCGCCATGGCCTTATCCTCCGACCTTTCTGCTCGTGGTGGTGGTGCTCGGGCTCTTGCCGTTTACGGGCGCGCTCTTGCTGTATCTGGGGTGCGGCCTGTGCGCCTATGCCGTGATGCTGGCGCGCATCCGCCGCAAGATCGACCGTGCACTCCTGCCCCTGCTGGCTGCTTTTCCGGGGATTCCCGTCGCCGTGGGGATGGGGCAGAGCACACTGTTGACGGTGTCGGCGGCGGGCGCCGCGCTGATTCTTCTGGAGAGCCGCTCCGCGGTGGCCGGCATCTTCATCGCGATGCTTGCCATCAAGCCGCAGTTTGGCGTGCTGTTTCCCGTGGCGCTGGTGTGCGGCAGGCAATGGAAGGCGCTCGTCGTGGCCGCCCTCTGTACCTTGGCGTTCACGGCGGCCAGCGTAGCCGTGTTCGGGGTGGATGCATGGCGCGCGTTTGCAGCCTACCTGCCCGAATTCAACCGGATCGCGGTGGAGCAGGGCGGAAGCGGAATGTGGCCCGGCATGCCGACCGTCTTTGCCATGAGCCGCGCGCTGGGTTGCCCCGTGGGCGTCGCCTACGCCGTGCACGGCTTGGTTGCCGCGCCTGCCGTGATTGTCGTGGCGTTCCTGTGGGCCGGGCGCGCCCGCTTCGAGCTTCGCGCCGCTGCGCTGGTCTGCGCCACCCTGCTGGTGCAGCCCCATCTCATGTTCTATGAACTGGCGTGGTTGATCCTGCCGATCACGCTCCTGCTGCGGGACGCCAGGAAGCAGGCATTGAGCCGCGCCGAGTGGACGGTGCTCGCGGCCGCCTGGTTGGCGCCGCTGCAGGGTGTGCTTGCGGCGTACGTTGGGTGGTATCTGCAAGTGGTTCCGCTGGTGCTGTTCGCCATGCTCGGCATGGTGGTGCGTCGCCATTTGCGATCACCCGGCATCCGACGGAGCGCCGCCGGCGCCGCAACTGACGTGGCGATCGGTCCGTATTCGTGATGCTGATCGCCTGCGTGGGCTGGCGGATGGTGCACCTGATTTCAAGTTGCCGTGATGACGCCACGCCGGTCCTGGCGCGCGCGTTGTGCAATGACCACCAGGAGCGCCGCCAGCACCACGGGCGCCCACTGCCCCGTCTGCCGCGACAGAACCGCGAACAGGCCCTGCGCGGGCAGCAGCCACGCCGCAAGCAGCACCACTCTTTCCATCCAGCGGCTGCCATGACGAAGGAAGTCCACGGTGAGCCATGCAATCGGCAAGGCAAGCCACGCCAGGTCGTAATAGATGAGGTACGGCTGTGCCATCAACGTGGCAACGGGCAACGACGCCGCGCGCAGCGAAAAGCGGCATGAGCCTCGCCACAGCCACACGCACGCGGCAACCACGAGCAGTGCCGAACCCGCGTGCGCCGCGTAAGACACCGTGGTGGAGTATCCGGCTGAACGCAACATGCCGAACACCGTCGGCGCGCCGTAGAGGATGACGCCGCCGTTCTCGATAATCGCGTGGCGGAACATGGCGAGGCTTTTTACCGAGGCCAGCAAGGCATCCGTGCCGAACACGAGCCAGCTCATTGCCAGATAGAGCAAAGAGAACACGGTGGCGGACGCGATGGCGCGCCACTGTCGATCACATAGCAGGTACAGCGGGAAGAGGATGCCCAGTTGCGGCTTGATGCAGAGCACAGCAATGCAGGCGCCGGCTGCCACGGGCGAGCGGCGCAGCAGCATCAGCGCAGCCCCGGCTGCCGCCAGCGTGAAGAGCGAGTTCTGCCCAGTGGCGATCGTGACCCACACGCCAGGGAACGTCAGCGCCGGGATCAGCCAGGGAAACCGCTGCGGCGCCAGCACCCGTCGCATCACGACAAGATAGAGCGCAACGCCGCCGCCCGAAAAGAGCGCGGTGGCCGCGCCAAACGACAGTAATCCGAGCGGATAGATGAGCAGCAGGAACGTCAGCGGGTACGAGAAGGGCCCGAAGATGCCGGGCGGCAAAATGGCAGCTTCCGCCGCGCGGAGCAGGTCCCAGTCATACGCCGCCGCCGCACCGTGCTGAATGGCCAGGCCGGAGGCGCTCCAGAACACCCCGAGATCCCAGCCGGGCGACGGAATGGTGGCATTCCTGAGCACGTGGTGGCCCCACCACCAGATACCGAGCGCGAAATACTCCAGGAAGAGCAGGGTCCCGCCATAGACCTGGAACCGGCGAGACCCCGGCCATCCCCTCCCTCCCTCGTTTGCTGCCGGCGAGGCGAGCGCCGGCTGCTGCTGGCTGTCTGACATGGTATGCCGCGGTTTTCGCGCTATCCCTGGACGCACACCATCCCCAGCTCTCCTTTACGAATCTGCAGCTTGTGCTCGCGCATCATCCTGAACAGCGTGACGCGGGAGATGCCCAGTTCCTCGGCCACGTCGATGAGGCGTTCATGATTGCGTTGCAAGGCGTCCTTGACGGCATTGCGTTCGGCAGCGTCCCTGATCTCGGCAAGCGTGAGCGGGCGCGACGGTTCTGCCGGCGCTTGCAGGTCGAGATCGGCAGGCTTGATGATGCCGTCTTCGCACATGGCCGCCGCATGCCGGATGCGATTGATCAGCTCGCGCACGTTGCCCGGCCAGGCGTGCGCGCAGAGGGCGCGCAGTGCAGCCGGCGAGAATCCCCTGATGTGCTCTGGCGAATGGCTGCGGATGCTGTTGAGGATGTGCTCGGCCAGCAGCAGGATGTCGGTGTCCCGCTCGCGCAAGGCGGGTTGCTTGACGCGCAGCACGCACAGCCGGTGATACAGGTCGCCGCGAAACCGCTCCGCGGCGATGGCCGCTTCCAGGTCGACATGCGTGGCCGAGATGACGCGCACGTCCACCGCGACGGACTCCGTGCCGCCAAGGCGTTCGATGCAGCCGGTTTCCAGGAAGCGCAGCAGGCTGGTCTGGCTTTCCAGCGGCATGTCGCCGATCTCGTCCAGAAAGAGCGTGCCCCCGTGTGCCATCTCGATGCGGCCCAGCTTGCGTTTGACTGCGCCGGTAAAGGCGCCACGTTCGTAGCCGAACAGCTCCGACATCAGGAGCGTGGGCGGGATGGCCGCGCAGTTGACGGCGATGAACGGGTGGTCGGCACGGCGCGAGGCACGATGCACCGCGCGCGCCGCAAGCTCCTTGCCGGTGCCGGACTCGCCAGAGATCAGCACAGGAGTGTCCCACTTCGACACTTTTTCGATGCTGCGAAACAGCGCCTGCATGGCCGCGCAGTTGCCGATCATGCCGTCGGGGCGGACCGCACTGCGCGCCAGGGATGCCGCCGGCCGCAGGCTCGCCATGCCGACGGCATGGCCGAGTGCGCGCGCCAGCTCGGCGGTGTCGCAGGGCATGTTGTAGTAATCAATGAAGTACAGGCTGAGCAGCTTGCGCATCGGCTCCGACAGCAAGTCGCCGTTGTTCACCGCGCCGATCCAGCCGATGTTGTGCAGGGCAAGCCAGGGCTCGAGGTCTTCCAGTTCGGCGTCCGAATAGCCGCAGTCGAGGTCGAGCAGGCCGCCCAGCACCGTCGCATCATCGAGGTTCAGCGCCTCGAGGTCGCGGCGGCTGTTTGCGAAGATCAACCGCCAGCCCTGCTGGGCGAGGTAGCGGCAAAGCGTTGCATCGTGACGCAGTGAGACATAAAGCAACGGGCGGTTGATGTACGCGTTCATGTTTTCCCCCAACGTTCTTCTAAGGGACCGCATTGATTCTGCGGCCGCCATGGAATGACCGGACTGCCATCGGACACAGGCGCAAGTCGCCTGTCCGAAAAAGTCGTCTGGGGGAGGAACATCTACGTGCCGTGCGGCGGCTGGCTTGCGGTGCCGGCCTTGTCGCCTCGGCTGTCTCGTTGTATCGAGACTGGTTTTGGTGTGTCGGCCTGCGCCGACCCTACCCCCGGACAGTTCTGCTTCGACCTCTGCGCATGGACTCCACACGCGTTGCCTGCTGCCTGTGTTGACGCTTCAGGCTTGTTCTGGAGTGCTGTCCCATCTGATGTGGGTGGCACACCCCGCTTGTTCTGAGCTTCCCCTCGAGGTGCTGACGATGCGGCACCCCGTCGTGCATCTGTCCTGCGCTCCACGCGACGGCTTGTGCCGTTCTGCTGCGCGCCGCTTTCCGGATCGCTGTCTTGTCCCGCAGGCCCAGCCCATTGAGCGACGACCATGCCACACCCGATAAACCTTTGATTGACAAGGCTTTCGGTCACATGGAAGGTGTTTGCGCCGGCAGGCTTCAAGGAGGCGTTTCGAAATGGAAACGTGCTGACCGCCAGCGCGCAGGGCGCAAGCCACCTGAGATCGATATGTTTTGTGATCGATGGGACCCGCAAACGAGCCTCGAAAGTGCCGCGGATTGCCTGTGATGCCCCAGATGCCTGAGGACAACCCGGGTCACGTCAAATGGTTGCATCGGTGAAACATGCGCGGGGTCCCAGACGAGCCGACGGACCCCCATCCGTGGAGACACGCTCGAGCGGAATGCGGGCACGTCGCGGGAACGGCGTAGCGGCATGTCGGCGATGCGGGGGAGTGCAGCGAAAGTGGTGACGCAGATTCATGAGAGCGCACCGCCGCTGCGTCATCCTAAAAGATGAGGCGCGACGCTGCTCGGGCACGTTACTGATGCGCGCCTTCGCCGCTGCGGATGTGTATCAGGAATGAAGCGCAGGGATGGTGTGGCAAGGGCAGGGGGGCGTGAACCCGGGTGGCCCGTCGCCGGGGGGGGCAGCTAGAGCACCAGCGGTTGATCGCTGAGCTCGTTGGTGCGCGGGGTACCGTCGCCAGGCGCATGCATGGCGAGGAGATCGTTGATCTGCGCCAGCGCGTCAAGCACCGGTGCCATCGACAGCCGCTGCGCAAAGCCGCGCGTGATGGTGTCGCAGATGGCGCGCCACGCCTGGGCGTCAACCTTGGCGGCGATGCCGTGGTCGGCCAGGATCTCCACCGCGTGGTCAGCCAGGTTGATGTAAAGCAGCACGCCCACGTGCGCGTGCGTGTTCCAGACTTCCAGCAGGCCGAACAGCGTGCGAGCGCGCTGGCGCGGCGTCACGCCCGCCCATGCGTCGCGCACCGGCAACGAGCTTTCGATGACGACCCGCACCTCGCCGCGATGGCGCTGCTCGCCTTCACGGACGGCGGCTTCGAGCTTGCGCAGGTCTTCGGGCGGGAAGGCGCTGCGGGCATGCGACGCGGTGGTCAGCAGATGGACGAGGGCGCGGCGGGCGCCGCGATGGTGTCGGGACACGGATGCCATGGCTGTGATCGTCCTCACCAGTTACCGGAAGCGCCGCCGCCGCCGAAACCACCTCCACCGCCGCCGCCAAAGCCGCCGCCCCCGCCGCCACCGAAGTCGTCGCGGTCGCGCCCCCAGTCGCCGCCCAGGCCTCCGCCAAGGCCGCCAATCGTCCCTGGGCCCCAGCCGCGATTGCCCATCATCACGCGCGAGCCTGGCCGGCCCGGCAGGCTGCCGGTCACACGGCCGCCCGAACGCATCGCTGCACTGAGCACGAAGAACACGATGATCGCCAGCGGAAACAGCACAGGCAGCCAGTCGCCAAGGCCGTCTGCCTGCTGGCGCCTCGCGCGCTCGGCGGGCGGGAGATGCTCTTGCGCAATGACGGTCTGGATGGCCGAGATGCCGGCGGCAAGGCCGCCGTAGAAGTCGCCTTGCCGGAAGTGCGGCGCCATGACGTCCTGCAGGATGCGCTTCGATTGCGCATCCGTCAGCGCGCCTTCCAGGCCGCGGCCGACCTCGATCCGCATCTTGCGCAGCGAGGCCGGGTTGTCCTTGGCGATGAGGATGATGGCGCCATCGTCCACGCCCTTGCGGCCGGCCTTCCAGGCATCGGCCACGCGGATGCCGTAGGCCTCAATGGGCTCCGGCGCCGTGGAGGGCACCATCAGCACGAAGATCTGGCTGCCGTGCTGCTGCTCGTAGTCGGCCAGCACCTGCTCGAGCGCGTTGCGCTGCTGTGCGTCGAGCGTACCGGTCAGGTCGGTCACGCGCGCGGCCAGCGGCGGCACGGCCACCTCGTCGCTTTGCGCGCGCGCTGGTAGGGCCGCGGCCAGCCATAGGGCCGCCATCAGCACAAAGGTCAGGAAGGCTCGCGCGCGCATCGACATGGCGGTCAACTCGTCAGAACTTCACCGCCGGCGCGGTGGAGATGCCCTTCTCATTCTCGACCGTGAAGTTCGGTTTGACCTGGTAACCCATTACCTTGGCCGTCAGGTTGGTCGGGAAGCTGCGGGCCAGCACGTTGTAGTCCTGCACCGATTTGATGTAACGCTGGCGCGCCACGGTGATGCGGTTCTCCGTGCCTTCAAGTTGCGACTGCAGATCGCGGAACGATTGGTCGGCCTTCAACTGCGGATAGTTTTCCGAGACGGCCATCAAACGCGACAGCGCGCTCGAAAGCTCGCCCTGGGCCTGCTGGAATTTCTGGAAGGCCGCCGGGTCATTGAGGGTTTCCGGCGTGACCCGGATGCTCGTCGCGGCAGCGCGGGCGCGCGTCACGGCTTCGAGCGTCTCCTTCTCGTGCGAGGCGTAGCCCTTGACCGTGTTGACCAGGTTCGGGATCAGGTCGGCACGGCGCTGGTATTGGTTGACGACCTCGGCCCAGGCGGCCTTCGTGGCTTCGTCCTTGGCCTGGAAATCGTTATAGCCGCAGGCTGAGAGGAAGGGCGCAGCCAGCACGGCCAGCGACAGCGCCAGCCAGCGCAGCACCGGGAAACGCGTTGTGCGAAGGGACAGGGCAGGGGTCATGAAGTCCTCTTGGTCTGAAAAGAATGTGGCATGGGACAAACATCGTCTCATGGCGTTCCTGCGAACTCTAGCTTATGCGCTTGACGCTCCAGTCACACATCAGTACGGTATGGGGACTTTTTTGACAATTTCCATGCGCGCGATTTCCCGTTCCTCGTCGATCTGCTCGGCATCGGCATGCAGCCGGTCAGTCGTGTCGACGCTCGCGCGCGCCAAAAAAGCCACCAAACAGCCGCTCGTCTGACCGGAGCGCTGTTCCGTCAGATGGGCGACGGAACAGCGGTTGACCGATACGTTAGACACGGTTGCCTCCCACCCGCATCTCGCGGGGCCGCATTCCCGAAGCGCTCCTGACGGTTCTTGACCGGTCGTTGATTCGTCCAGGAGTGTTGTCGTGCTTGAAAATTCATCTGTCAATCTGTCGAACCATGATCGTCCGTCTTATGCGGGCATCTGGGTGCCCATCGTGACGCCGTTTGCCGATGATGCGGCGCGGTCGGTCGACTACGGCGCGCTGTATACGTTAGTGGTTCGGTATCGCGCGCTGGGCGTCGCCGGTTTCGTGGCGTGTGGCAGTACCGGCGAAGCCGCGGCGCTGACCGATCAGGAACAGGCCGACGTGCTCGATACGGTACGTGCCGCCGCCGACGGCTTGCCCGTGGTGATGGGTGTCTCGGGCAGTGCTCTCGTGTCCGTACGCGAGCGGATGCGGCGCCTTGCTGAACATCGTCCGGCGGCGTTTCTGATTCCGGCGCCTTCGTACATTCGCCCGTCGCAGCGCGGGATCATCGAATACTTCACCGCATTGGCCGACGCCTCGCCGGTGCCGGTGCTCCTGTACGACATTCCGTATCGCACCGGCGCGAACATCGACACCGAAACCCTGCTTGCGCTGGCGGCGCACCCGAACATCCATGGCATCAAGGATTGCGGTGGCGATGCGGACAAGACGCAGCGCGTGATTGCCGATGGGCGGTTGCAGGTGCTGGCGGGGGAGGATGCGCAGGTGTTCGGCACGCTGTGCGCGGGCGGCGTCGGGGCGATCATCGCCGCGGCGCATGTCCGCACGGAGCTGTTTGTGGAGATGGCAAGGGCGGTGCGGGAGCAGCGGTTGAACGATGCGCGGCGGTTGCATCATGCGCTGGCGCCGGTGATCCGGTTGCTGTTTGCCGAGACGAATCCTGGGCCGTTGAAGGCTTGGCTGGCTGCCGAGGGGTTGATTCGGAATGTGTTGCGAGCGCCGATGATGGGGGCGTCTGAGGGGGTGGGGCGGCAGTTGGTGGGGGTGGTTGGGAGAGTTTGAGTTTTTTGTTGGTGGTCCATCCCTCTTTCGTTCCCTGCCGGGATCGACTTACTTTTCTTTGGGCAAGACCAAAGAAAGTGAGTCAGCCCCGGCAGGGGATGAAACCAGGGATGCACCACCAAGGCTCATCCCAAGAAACAAAACTCAAACAGCCTTAAACGCCCTCCGAGCCGCCTCAAACGTCGCATCCAAAATCGCATCATCATGCGTGGAAGACACAAAACCCGCCTCAAACGCAGACGGCGCCAGATAGACGCCCTGATCCAGCATCGCATGGAAGAACGCATTGAAGCGCCCAACATCGCTCTTGGTCACTTCAGCAAAGCTCGTCGGCACGCCCTCGCGGAAGTAGATGCCGAACATGCCGCCCACGCTGTCGGCGGCAAAGGGCACGCCAGCTTCGTGTGCGATGCCTGAGAGTCCGTCCACGAGCTTGCGTGTCTGCGCGCCCAGCCGGTCATGGAAGCCTTCTGCTGCGATCAGGCGCAGCGTGGTCAGCCCGGCGGCTACGGCCAGCGGATTGCCCGACAGTGTTCCGGCCTGATACACGCTGCCCAGCGGCGCCAGGAAGCCCATGATGTCGCGGCGCCCGCCGAATGCGGCGGCCGGCATGCCGCCCCCGATCACCTTGCCCAGGCACGTCAGGTCCGGCTTGATGCCGTACAGCGCCTGCGCGCAACCGAGCGCCACGCGGAAGCCGGTCATCACCTCGTCGAAGATCAGCACGGCGCCGTGTTCGGTACAGAGCGAACGCATGGCCTGGTGGAATTCGCTGCTGCCACGCACGAGGTTCATGTTGCCGGCCACCGGCTCGACGATCACGGCCGCGATTTCGTTGCCGTGGCGCGCGAACGCTTCACGCAGCGCGGCCACGTCGTTGTACGGCAGCACCATCGTGTGCTTGACCACGTCTTCGGGCACGCCGGCGGAAGACGGCGCATTCTGCGTCGTATCGGCAAACGTCAGCAGGCCCGACCCGGCCTTGACCAGCAGGCTGTCTGCATGACCGTGGTAGCAGCCTTCAAACTTGACGATCAGGTCACGGCCCGTGAAGCCGCGTGCCAGGCGCAGGGCGCTCATGGTTGCCTCGGTGCCTGACGACACCAGCCGCACCTGCTCGATCGACGGCACGAGCTTGCAGATCTCCTCGGCCATGACGACTTCCGCCTCGGTCGGCGCGCCGAACGAGAAGCTATCGGCCGCCACCTCCTGCACGGCGCGCACGACGTCGGGTTGGGCGTGACCGACGATCATCGGGCCCCACGAGCCAACGTAGTCGATGTAGCGGGTGCCGTCGGCGTCCCACAGGTACGGACCAGCTGCCTTGGCGATGAAGCGGGGGGTGCCGCCGACCGAGCGGAACGCGCGCACCGGCGAGTTCACCCCGCCGGGGATGGTCTTCTGGGCACGTTCAAACAGGGCGGCGCTGCGGGAAGGAGTCGACATGGATGCAGTTGGATCAGAGAAGCGCCGGGCGGGAGAGCGCTGCGGCGCGGTTCGAAGACGGGTTTGGGTGCGATTGTGCGGCGTTTGGCGCAGATGCGGTATGAACGCAATCAAACACCAAGCCTGCACCGCGCCTGTTCTGGCGCGGGCGGGCGCGATTCGGTACCATCTGGCCTGCCATTTTAATAGACGGAACCACCGAAGCTTTGCCTTATGGAACAACAGATTGAATACAAGACGTGGATGTGCCTGATTTGCGGCTGGATCTACGATGAAGAACAAGGCGCCCCGGACGACGGCATCGTCCCCGGCACCAAGTGGGAGGACGTACCCATCAATTGGACCTGCCCCGAGTGCGGCGCGCGCAAGGAAGACTTCGAAATGGTCCAGATCTGAGCCGGGTCTGACCAGTTTCCCCTCGGCAAGTGAGCGGTTGCCCTCTTGCCGATCCCCAGATATCAGGAAATGACGCATCCATCGAATCCAGCCGATGGGTCTCGTCGCTTCCATGCCACACGCAGCCGGCGGACGATCGGCGCCATTGACGGCGAATAGGTGACTTGTCACACTTCGTCAAATTCTGAGCTTCACACTTCATAAGCGGGCCGGGGGGCGTAGTTTTGAAGTCGTCGCCAGCGTGGGCCGTCAGGGTGCACGCTGGGTGGTGATTTGCCGCGATCCATCCGGTCAGAATGTCGTGGCGACCCGTGGTCGCGCAATGCGAGAACATGATGCAATCCGCGCGGGTGGAACAACTGACTGACTCTCAATCCCCGGTGAACGCTCTTGCCGGCCGCAAAGTGCTGGTGATCGACGACTCCAGCACCATCCGCCGTACCGCGCAGATTTTCCTCACCCAGGCCGGCTGCCAGGTCATGCTCGCCGAAGATGGCTTCGACGCCCTGGCCAAGGTGGGCGATCTGAAGCCCGACCTCGTGTTCTGCGACATCCTGATGCCGAACGTGGACGGCTACCAAACCTGCGCGCTCATCAAGAAAAGCCCAAAGTTTCATGCCACGCCCGTGATCATGCTGTCGTCGCGCGACGGAATTTTCGACCGTGCGCGCGGCAAATCGGTCGGGGCGGCGGACCACCTCGCCAAGCCCTTCACCAAGGAGGCGCTGCTGGAGGCGGTCCAGACCCATCTGTCGGCGGCGTAGGTTGCCCGGCAGGGTTGGCTCTCTATCAACGAAGGACTGTTTGTATGGCAATCAAGAAAGTGTTGGTGGTCGATGATTCTCCGACCGAGGCGCTGCACCTGTCGGAAATCCTCGGCAAGAACGGCTTCAAGGTGTCGGTCGCGGCCGATAGCGAGCAGGCGATGACCAGGCTCGAAGCCGAAACCTTCGACCTGATCCTCATGGACGTGGTGATGCCGGGCCAGAACGGCTACCAGACCACCCGCGCCATCAAGAAGGACGAGCGCTTCCAGAATATCCCCGTGATCATCTGCACCACCAAGGGACTGGAAACCGACCGTGTATGGGGCATGCGCCAGGGCGCGTCCGACTACATCGTCAAGCCGGTCAAGGCAGAAGAACTGCTCGACAAGATCGCCAAGCTCGCGCAGCAGTAAGCCAGCCACCGACCCAGGACGCACCGGACATGACCGAGACGCGCACGAACCTGACCTCCCGCCAGCGCCTGCATGAATACCAGGCGATGCTTGCGCGCCGCCTGCAGGAGGCGCGCGCGAAGTCCTCGACGGAAGGCTTTCTGGGGGTGCAGATCGGCGAGCACCACTGGCTGCTGTCGCTCACGGACACCGGCGAAGTGCTGGATTATCAGCCGCCTGCCCGTGTGCCGCTCACGCAGGCGTGGTACCTCGGCCTGGTGAATGCGCGCGGCAACCTGCTCGGCGTGATCGATTTCGGCCTGTTCTGCGGTGAGGCGCCGACGGCCGGTGGCCCTGGCGCCAAGATCGTGGTGCTTTCCAAGGACCCCCAGCGGGCCTGTGCCATCGTTGTGCCGCGCGTGGCGGGCCTGCGCAGCCTGACTGATCTGCAATTGGCCGAGGCCGCGCCGGACGAGAGCCGTCCGTGGCAGGGCCGCGCCTGGCGCGATGCGCAAGGCATGCTGTGGCGCGAGCTGGATGTGCGGCAATTGCTGGCAGATCCGGCGTTCCTGCAAGTAGGCCGCAGCCGCGCCTGAACGCGCGGCGCATGCTGTACGGACCGGGGCGCTCGATCGGCCCGGCAAAGAACGAGAAAGATTGCGTGCGTTCGCAACGGGAGCGAGCGCGCACGAGGGCAACAGGTGCGGACCACGCCGGGCAAGACAAGGCATGGACGCGGATGGGAAATCCATGTCGTCGGTCTCGATAACGCGAGCGGGCGGCATCGAAAAAACAAGAGGGTCCTATGGGGTTCAAGTGGTTCAACGCGGGTCGTCGTGCTGGAGTTGAGGCAGGGACGCCGGAGGTTGCAGTGGAGGGCGCTTCCGCGGCTTCCGTGCAGTTGGATGATGCGGCCCATG
>JAGWNU010000278.1 GCA_028871175.1 Burkholderiaceae bacterium
CTGCCTCCACCCCACGGCTGCGTTCTCGCAGCGTCAACGCGCCCGGCTTGCCGCGAGCGGGCTGTGCGAACACTTCGGGCGCGATGATGCGCAAGGTGTCTTGCGTGAGCGCGTGGGCGCTGGCGCCGGCATCGTCGGCGTCGGCCAGCTCCACGGCAATGCGCTCGATCACGCTTTGCAGTTCGCGCACATTGCCGGGCCACGCGTAGTGCTGCAGCGGCTCGGCGGCGGCGGCCAGCACGCGGGTGGCCACCTCGGTATCCGGAATGCGCAGGAGCAGACGCGGTTCGCGGCGGGCGGCCTGCACGAGCAGTTCGGCGGCGAGGGGCATGACGTCGTCGGGGCGTTCACGCAGCGCGGGCAGCGCGATGCTGAGGATGTTGAGGCGGTAATACAGGTCTGCACGGAAGGCGCCAGCCTCCACGGCGTCGGTCAGCGCGCGGTGCGTGGCGGCCACCACGCGGATGTCGACACGTGTGGGCTCGGTGGAACCCAGCCGCACGACCTCGCGCTCCTGCAGCACGCGCAGCAGCCGGCTTTGCAGCGGCAGGGGCATCTCGCCAATCTCGTCGAGGAAGAGCGTGCCGCGGTGCGCGGTTTCGATCAGCCCGGCCTTGCCGCCCTTGCGCGCGCCGGTGAAGGCGCCTTCTTCGTAGCCAAAGAGTTCGCTCTCGAGCAGCGCTTCCGGAAACGCGCCACAGTTGATGGCGACAAACGGAAAATCGCGGCGTGCGCTCAGCTCGTGCATGCTCTGCGCGACCATTTCCTTGCCAGTGCCCGATTCGCCCAGCACCAGCACGGTGGCGTCGGACCGGGCATAGCGGCGCACCAGTGTGCGCACGCGCTCGATGGGCGGTGATGCGCCCACGAGGTCATCCAGCCGGTAGCGCGCACTGAACTGCTGCGAGCGCTGGCGTGAACGCAGCGTGCGGTCCAGCCGCTCCACCGCGCGCGATTCCTGGAACGTGAATACGGTGCCCTCTGCCGCGCCCGTGCCGGTTCCCGCCAGTGGCCCGCGGTGGATGACGTAGCTCACGCCGCGCACGGTGCCCAGCGTGTCGCCGTCGGCATCGGGCAGCAGGCCGAGCAGGTTGGGCGCGATGCCGAGCAGCGGCTGGCCGATGGCCTGCTTTGCGTCGATGCCCAGCGCCACGGCAAGCCGCTCGTTGATGGCTTCCACACGACCCTGCGCATCGAGCGCGACCACGCCGTCGCGCAGATGCTGGAGCAGGTTGTCCAACCGCTGACGGCGTAGTGTCTCGCGACGGGTGGCCTGGACGACTTCCAGCGCGGTGTCGAACGCGGCACGCACGGAATCACGCGAATACAGGAACACCGCGTGCATGCCGGCGCGCGCGGCCAGGTCGGTCACCAGGCCGGGGCCGACGATTGCGCCCACGCCGCGATCGCGCAGGTCGAGCACGCAGCTCTCTGCGTCCTGGCGCGATGCATAAGACCCGAACACCACATCCATGTTGTAGGCCGCCACAAAGCGGCGCACCTCGTCGGGCGTCTCACCGTGAGTGACGAGCGCGACCGACTGGGCGTCGCGCCGCGCGCGGGCCAGTGCGTGCATCACGTCAAACCCGGTCGGGTTGATGACGACCACCGGCAGCGACAGCCGGGGCTTGAGATAGGCGCCGTTGGAGCCGCCCGCCACCACCACGTCGGGCCGCTGTATGCCGGCGGCGTCGATCTCGCGCACGACGTCTTCAAACCCGCGCGTGATGACGCGCAGCTCGGCGCGGTCGTTGTACTCGGCAGCGATATCGAGGAAGAGGTCGCTCAGGCGACTGATACCGCACGCCCAGATGCGGGGGCGGTCAACGAGGTGGGCAAGGTCGGCGGTTGGCGTCATGGTGCAGCGATTATGCGCCGATCCTTTCCACTTTGAAATCCAAATTTCATTTTTGAAATGCACCGCGTGCAATCGACACGGACACGTCCATACAAATCAACGGGTTAGGCGCCGGCCCGCAGGTGGCCCGCTTCCTGCTCTATAGAGCCATTCTTTGTGGAGCACCCATGAGCACAACCAAACGTCAGCCCGCCAGCGCGGGCGCCAAGTTCCGCCAGGCGGTGGCCGAATCCCAACCGCTGCAGGTGGTGGGCGCCATCACGGCCTATGCCGCCAAGATGGCCGAGCAGACCGGCTTCAAGGCCGTGTACCTGTCGGGCGGCGGCGTGGCCGCCAACTCGCTGGGCATTCCGGACCTGGGCATCAGCACGATGGAAGATGTGCTGATCGATGCCCGCCGCATTACGGATGCCGTGCAGATTCCGCTGATGGTCGACATCGACACCGGCTGGGGCGGCGCCTTCAACATTGCGCGCACGATCCGCTCGTTCATCAAGGCCGGTGTGGCGGCGGTGCACCTGGAAGACCAGGTTGGCCAGAAGCGCTGTGGCCATCGCCCGGGCAAGGAAGTGGTGTCGACCGATGAAATGGTCGACCGCGTGAAGGCCGCCGTGGATGCCCGCACCGATGACGATTTCGTCATCATGGCGCGCACCGATGCGGCCGCCTCCGAAGGCATCGACGCGGCCATCGAGCGCGCCGTGGCCTATGTGGAAGCCGGCGCGGACATGATCTTCCCGGAAGCCATGAAGACGCTGGACGACTACCGCCGCTTCAAGGCCGCCGTGAAGGTGCCCATCCTGGCCAACCTGACCGAGTTTGGCAGCACGCCGCTGTTCACCACCGACGAGCTGCGCAGCGCCAACGTCGACATCGCCCTGTACTGCTGCGGCGCCTACCGCGCCATGAACGCGGCCGCGCTCAACTTCTATCAGACGGTGATGCGTGATGGCACGCAAAAGGCGGCTGTCGAAACCATGCAGACCCGCGCCGATCTGTATCAATATCTCGGCTACCACGCGTACGAAGACAAGCTCGACGCGCTGTTTGCCGCCAAGAAATAACGCCCACCCCACGCTACGAATCCAAGGAGACCTCTCATGAGCGAAGCAGACAACAGCACCCCGAACGCCGGCGCCTTCAAGCCGAAGAAGTCGGTCGCCCTGTCGGGCGTGACGGCGGGCAATACCGCGCTGTGTACCGTTGGCCGCACCGGCAACGACCTGCACTACCGCGGCTACGACATCCTCGACCTGGCAGCCGCCTGCGAATTTGAAGAAGTCGCGCACCTGCTGGTGCACGGCAAGCTGCCGAACAAGGCCGAACTGGCCGCCTACAAGACCAAGCTGAAGGCACTGCGCGGCCTGCCCGCCAATGTGAAGGCTGCGCTGGAATGGGTGCCGGCCTCTGCCCACCCGATGGACGTGATGCGCACCGGCGTGTCGGTGCTCGGCACCGTGCTGCCCGAGAAGGACGACCACAACACCCCCGGCGCACGCGACATCGCCGACCGCCTGATGGCATCGCTCGGCTCGATGCTGCTGTACTGGTACCACTACAGCCACAACGGCAAGCGCATCGAAGTCGAAACCGACGACGACTCCATCGGCGGCCACTTCCTGCACCTGCTGCACGGCGTGGAGCCGCCGAAGTCGTGGGTCGACGCCATGCACGTGTCGCTCAACCTGTATGCCGAGCACGAGTTCAACGCATCGACGTTTACCGGCCGCGTGATTGCCGGCACGGGCTCGGACATCTACTCGGCCATCACCGGCGCGATTGGTGCGCTGCGCGGTCCGAAGCACGGCGGCGCCAATGAAGTCGCGTTCGAAATCCAGAAGCGCTACGACACCCCGGACGAGGCCGAAGCCGACATCCGCCGCCGCGTCGAAGCCAAGGAAGTCGTGATCGGCTTCGGCCACCCGGTGTACACCGTGTCCGACCCGCGTAACAAGGTCATCAAGGAAGTGGCGAAGAAGCTGTCGAAGGAAGCCAGCAACACCAAGATGTTCGACATTGCCGAGCGCCTGGAAACCGTGATGTGGGACATCAAGAAGATGTTCCCGAACCTGGACTGGTTCAGCGCCGTGTCGTACCACATGATGGGCGTGCCGACCGCGATGTTCACCCCGCTGTTCGTGATTGCACGCACGTCGGGCTGGGCCGCGCACATCATCGAGCAGCGCATCGACAACAAGATCATCCGCCCGAGCGCCAACTACACTGGCCCGGATGACCTGAAGTTCGTGCCGATCAGCAAGCGCCCGTAAGAAGGCAAGAAAGGAGCGTCAACCTCAAACCACAGACGGTTTGGCCGTTGACGTTCCGGCCCTAGATGGCGCCTTGAATTTTTGTTGCAGAGAGGAAAAAGGAAGGGAAACTGTCTGAGCGAAGCGAGTTTTTCCCTTCCCCTCTCTGCGACAGAAATTCAAGG
>JAGWNU010000042.1 GCA_028871175.1 Burkholderiaceae bacterium
CTGCATGAGCCCCCGCCATTTCGCGCGCGCCTTTCAGGCTGAAACCGGACTCACCCCCGCCAAGGCCGTCGAAAAACTGCGCGTGGAAGCCGCACGGGCGGCGCTGGAGAGCGGAGCCACCTCGATGCAGCGCGTCGCGCAGGAATGCGGCTTTGGCGATACCGAGCGCATGCGCCGGAGCTTTCAGCGGCTCCTGGGGGTGCCGCCATCGTCGTTGCGGGCGCGCTAAGGCCTGCCCAGGCACCGCGCCGCATGGCGCGCGGCCACCCACTCCTCGTTCGTCGGTTCCACCGCCACGCGGATCCGGCTGGCAGGCGTGGAGATGGTCAAGGCGTTTGCCTCGTTGGCTGCGTCGTCAAGCTCCGCGCCAAGAAAGCCGAACGCGTGGACGACACGTTCGCGCAGCGCGGCGTTGTGTTCGCCGATACCCGCTGTGAAGACGAGCAGATCCAGGCCGCCGAGCACGGCCACCAGCGCGCCGATCTCGCGGACGATTCGGCGCACGTAAAGCGCAAGCGCCGCGCGCGCGCGCGGGTCATTCCCCTCGAGCCGCAGCAGGTCACGCGGGTCGGATGACACCCCGGACACCCCCAGCAAGCCCGACTCGTGATACAGCACGTGCCCGACCTCGGCCGGAGACAGGTGTTCCGTCTCCATCATGTACAGCACGGCGCCGGGGTCCAGCGCGCCGCAGCGCGTGCCCATCATGAGGCCGTCGAGCGCGGAGAATCCCATCGTGGTGGCCACGCTCGCCAGCCCGTGCATCGCACACAGGCTCGCGCCGCTGCCCAGGTGCGCGACGATCGTCCGCCCCCGTGCGACATCGCCGTGCCGCTCCTGCAGGGCCATCGACATGTATTCATACGACAGCCCGTGAAAGCCATAGCGCCGCAGCCCGCGCTCCCATGCCGCATACGGCAGCGCCAGCAGGCTCTCGACCTGCGGCAGCGTGTGGTGGAACGCCGTATCGAAACAGGCAACCTGCGGTACGTCGGGCAGCGCAACCAATAGCGCCTCGATGGCTTCCAGTGCAAACGGCTGGTGCAGGGGCGCCAGCGGGATATAGCTGCGCAGATCCGCCAGTACCGTGGCATCGACACGGACAGGCGCAAAATACTTCGCACCGCCATGAACGACCCGATGCGCCACTGCGGCGAGCCGGCGATCGCCCAGGGCCTGCTCTGCCCGCTGGCGGATGTGCACAAGCGCAGCGTGATACGGCTGCGCGGCATCCAGCGACACAGGCTCCGCGGGCGCACCGCTGAGCGTCAAAGCAGCGCGGTCGGTGCCGATGCCTTCCACCTTGCCGCCCCACAGCGGCGTGCGCGGCAACGGCGATTGCGAACCGTCGAACAGCGCGAACTTGATGCTGGACGAGCCGCAGTTCAGTACGACGATGGCATCGTTCATGGCGGCAGGATGCGATAACGGTGCGCCAGCAGTGTGGCAATCGCGCACGACGCGATACGCGATTCGCGCGAATCGGCACGGCTGGTGAGGACGATGGGCACGCGCGCGCCCAGCACGATTCCCGCACTGGCTGCGCCGCCCAGGTACTCCAGCTGCTTGGCCAGCATGTTGCCGCTCTCGAGATCTGGCACCACCAGCACGTCCGCCTGCCCGGCCACCTCCGAGACGATTCCCTTGATGCGCGCGGCAGCCGCCGACACTGCGTTGTCGAACGCCAGCGGCCCGTCCAGCACGCCGCCTTCAATCTGGCCACGGTCGGCCATCTTGCACAGTGCCGCCGCATCGAGCGTGGCGGGCATGCGCGGGTTGACGGTTTCGACCGCCGCCAGGATCGCCACGTGCGGCCGTTCGACACCAATCGCATGGGCCAGGTCGATGGCGTTGCGCACGATGTCGGCCTTTTCGTCCAGCGTCGGCGCGATGTTGATCGCCGCATCCGTCACGATGAACGGGCGCGGATACGCGGGCGACTGAATCAGGAAGCAGTGGCTGATGCGGCGCTTGGTGCGCAGCCCCGCTTCGGCACGCACCACCGCGGCCATCAGTTCGTCCGTATGCAGGCTGCCCTTCATGAGCGCTTCCACCTTGCCCTGTGTTGCCAGCTCCACGGCGCGGGTGGCGGCCGCGCTGCTGTGCGGCACGTCTTCGATTTCAATGCCACTCAGATCAAGCCCCGCCTCGGCGGCAACGTGCATCAGCTTGGCAAGCGGCGCCACCAGGCACGGCACGATCAGCCCTTCGGCGCGCGCGTCCAGCGCGGCAGACAGGCTCAGTGCGTCGCACGGGTGGACGACCGCCGTGCGGATCGCTCCCAGCGGACGCACGTGATCGAGCAATCGGTGAATGCCGCTGCCGCCCATGGCCATCCGCACATCGGGCAGCGTCGTGCGCGGGCGCTCGATCCGTTCGGTGGGGGCAACAACCTCGGCCTCGCCCGTGATGGCAACGGTACCGGCGTCGTTGGTGCAGGTACACGTCAGCTTGAGGCGCTTGCTTTCCTCGTCCTTGCTGGTCACGGATACGCGCACGGTCAACGTATCGCCGATGCGCACGGGCGCGTGGAACCGCAGGGTCTGTCCCAGATAGATCGTGCCGGGCCCCGGCAGGCGTGTGCCGAGCACGGCAGAGATCAACGCGCCGCCCAGCATGCCGTGAACGATCACCCCGTGGTATCGCGTGGACGCGGCAAACTCCGCATCCAGATGCTGGGGATTGACGTCGCCCGAGAGCACGGCAAAGAGCTGCACGTCTTCGGCAGTGAGCGTGCGCTGGATGGCGGCACTGTCGCCAATGGCGATTTCGTCGAAGGTGCGGTTGCGCACGACGCTCAAGTCGCCGCCCGGGAGCGACGCCGGTGGTGCGGTCAGGTGGTCGGATGCCATGCGGGTTCCTCAGGAGGCTTTGCGAAGCTGGCCATTGCCTTTGCTTCGCGCAGGTACGGCGGCCGGCGGCACGGCCACCGGATTGACAAACGCATCGGCGGGCATGCCTAGCGCAGACAGCATGTTCTGCAGCGTCGTATGGACCGGCATGGCGTTGCCCGCAGCGCTCAGGGCCTGCACCGACGCCTGCTGCCACGCCAGCATGGCACGCTGGAGGTCCGTGGCAATGGTGGTCTGGTTCTTGACCGCAGTCTGTACGACGCCCTGCATCAGGTCGACCCCGCGCTGGCTCGCCTGCCAGAACGCGTTGGGAAGCAACGCCGCCAGGGCTTGCCAGTCCTCAACGCGCCTGAGGTCGGACAAGGCCGATTCGGTGCGGGCAATATCATCGGCAAGCAGGTCGGCACCAAGTTCAAACCAGCGCTGACGCGCCGTCTTGAACAGGCTCAGCGTCTGCATGCCCAGTGCAAGTTGCGCCTTGTAGAGCGCGAGGGGGAGGTTGGCAGCGGTATCCATATCGGCTCCTTACGCCATCTGACTGATGGTCTGACGAAAGCGCGTCAACGACGCAACGAACAGCGCGGCACCGATCCCGCAGAGGGCCAGACATTGCGGCCACACCACGGACAGTCCCGCGCCACGGTAAAGAATCGCCTGCGAGGCGGCCACGAAGTGCGTGGTGGGTGCCGCCAGCATGATGTCCTGCACCAGCACCGGCATGCTCTCGCGCGGGGTGCTGCCGCCCGAGAGCAGCTCCAGCGGCAGCAGCACCAGAACCAGCAGCATGCCGAACTGCGGCATGGAGCGCGCCACCGTCGCCAGAAAGATTCCCATCGAGGTGGTGGCAAACAGGTGCAGCGTAGCGACCCCCATGAACAGCAGGATCGACCCCTCGATCGGCACGCGCAGCGCGCCCTGCACGACGCACACCAGCGCCACCAGCGCGGCAAAGACCACCACCAGGCCCATCGACCACACCTTGGCCGTCATGATCTCGAACGGCGTGACGGGCATCACGAGCAGGTGCTCGATGGTGCCGTGCTCGCGCTCGCGGATGAGCGCGGCACCCGTCAGGATGATCGACAGCATGGTCACGTTGTTGATGATCTCCATCAGGGAGCCAAACCACGTCTGCTCCAGATTGGGGTTGAAGCGGGTGCGCAGCACGAGGTCAACCGGCGCACTGGGCGCCGCGCGATGGCGCTCCAGGAACTCGCTCACCTCGCCCGAGACGATCTGCTGGATATAGCCGTTGCCCGCGAACGCCTGGCTCATGCGCGTGGCATCGATATTCAGCTGGATGGCCGGTGCGCGCCCGGCCAGCACGTCTTGCTGAAAATTGGGCGGGATGTCGAGCACAAAGGTATAGCGTCCGCTGTCCATGCCCGGGTCCATCTCGGTGAGCGGAATCAGCTGCGGCGTGCGGAAGTGCGGCGGATAAAAGGCCGAGACGATGCGCGCGGACAGCGGCGAGCTGTCCTCGTCCACAATGGCCATGGAGGCGTTGTGCAGGCTCGCCGGCATGGCGGTGGCGGCCACGTAGATCGACAGCGTAAAGGTGTAGACGATGAGCACCAGCATCATCGGGTCGCGCACCAGGCTCCACAGCTCCTTGATGCCGAGACGATAGATATTGCTCAGGCGGGCGGACGGACGGTTTGCCATGGCGCGGCTCCTATCGGTCCTGCTTGCGGAGCATCAGCAGCGTCGCGGCCAGGATGACGGGCACGGCCGCCAGCAGGGGCCAGAACGCGCTGCCCAGCGCGCTCACATCCAGCGCCTTGCTGAACACGCCGCGGCTGATGGTCAGGAAATGCGTGGCCGGATACACGCGCCCGATCAGGGCACCCGCGCCCTCCAGCGAGGACACCGGGTTCAGCAGCCCCGCAAACTGCACGCACGGGATGATGGTGCCGATCATGGTGACGAACATGGCGGCAATCTGGCTTCGCGTGAAGGTGGAGGCAAACAGCCCGAAGCCGGTCGAGCACGTGACGAAGATCAGTGCGCCAAGCGCCAGCGTCGCAAAGCTGCCCTTGATCGGCACACCGAACACCGTCACGGCCAGCAGCGCCAGCACCAGAAAATTGAGCATGGCCAACACGATGTACGGCGCCTGCTTGCCCAGCAGAAACTCCGCGCGCGTCACCGGCGTGACGTAGAAGTTGATGATGGAGCCCAGTTCCTTTTCCCGCACGACCGACAGCGCCGCCAGCATGGCGGGAATCATCATCAGCAGCATCGGGATCACGGCGGGCACCATGGCGGGCAGGCTCTTCACGTCGGGGTTGTAGCGATAGCGCGTTTCGATCGTGCTGGGCATGCCAGGCCGCAGCCCCAGCCGGTGCACTGCCGTGTCCGCCATCCAGAGCTGGTGGATGGCCTGCACATAGCCGCGCACCGTCTCTGCCCGGGTCGGCATGGCGCCGTCCACCCAGGCGCCGATCTGCACCGGTGTGCCGCGCTCCAGGTCGCGTGCAAAGCCAGGCGGGATCTCGATGGCGAGCGACAGCTCGCCGCTGCGCATGCGTCGATCCAGTTCAGCGTAGTCGCTGATCGGCGGCTTCTCGATGAAATACCGCGAGCCAGCAAGATTGAGTGTGTAATCGCGCGACAGCGTGGTCTGGTCGCGGTCGAGCACGGCGTAGGTGAGGTTCTCCACGTCCAGGCTGATGCCGTAACCAATGATGAACATCAGGATGGCCGTGCCGAGCAGGGCCAGCGTGGCACGCACGGGGTCGCGGCGCAGCTCCAGCGCTTCGCGCAGCGAATAGCTCAACGCACGGGCAAGGCTGAAGCGGCCACGCCTCGTCGCCCGGGTGGCAGGCAGATCCGTCGACGCCACGTGCGCAACCGGCGGCGGGGTCGCCTCTGCCGCGTTGCCAGCTTCCGAGGCCTCCCGCAGGTAGGCAATGAACGCTTCTTCCAGCGTGTGGGTGCCGCGCGCCGCCACCAGCGCGGCAGGCGCATCGCTCACCAGCACGCGCCCGGCATGCATCAACGAGATGCGATCGCAACGCTCGGCCTCGTTCATGAAATGCGTGGAGATGAAGATCGTCACGCGATCCTGCCGCGCAAGGTCGAGCATGAGGCGCCAGAACATGTCGCGCGCGACCGGGTCGACGCCGGAAGTGGGCTCATCCAGGATCAGCAGCTCCGGCTTGTGCACCATCGCCACGGCCAGCGACAGGCGCTGGCGCATGCCCAGCGGCACGCTCTCGGGCAAGCTCTCGGCCGCTTCCTCGAGGCCGAAGCGGGCCAGCATCTCGTTCACACGAGGTTCGACTTCGGACGCTGGCACCTGGAACAAGCGCGCGTGCAGCACCAGGTTCTGGCGCACGGTCAGCTCGCCGTACAACGAGAACGACTGCGACATGTAGCCGACGCGGCGGCGCGTGTCGAGGTCCTTCGGGTCGACCGGATGCCCAAACAGCCACGCCTGCCCGTCGCTGGCGGGCAGCAGGCCGGTGAGCATCTTCATGGTGGTCGACTTGCCACAGCCGTTGGAGCCGAGAAACCCGAAGATCTCGCCGCGCCGGATCCGGAAGTCGACATGATCGACCGCCACGAAATCGCCAAAACGCATCGTCAGGCCACGCGCCTGCACCGCCACGTCGTCTTCTGCGCCGGCCACCAGGGGCGGCACCACCACGGCCTGGTGCCCCTGGCGACGGGACTCCGGCAACAGCGCAATGAACGCGGCCTCCAGCGATTCGGCGCCCGTGCGGCCGCGCAGGTCCGCTGGCGTGCCGGTGGCCAGCACGCGCCCGGCGTCCATGGCGACCAGCCAGTCGAAGCGCTCGGCCTCTTCCATGTAGGCCGTCGCCACCACCACGCTCATGCCCGGGCGGGCCGCGCGAATGCGGCCGATCAGATCCCAGAACTGGCTGCGCGACAGCGGGTCCACACCCGTGGTCGGCTCATCCAGTATGAGCAGGTCGGGATCGTGGATGAGTGCGCAGCACAGCGACAGCTTCTGCTTCATGCCACCCGAGAGCTTGCCCGCCGGCCGCGACAGGAATGGCCGCAAGCCGGTACTGGCCGTCAAGGCATCGATACGGCGGCGACGCTCGGCGGCGTCGTGGCCGAACAGCCTGCCGAAGAACTGCAGGTTCTCTTCAATCGATAACGTGGGATACAGGTTGCGCCCCAGCCCCTGCGGCATGTATGCGATGCGCGGGCCGACGCTTGCCCGCGCATGGCGGTCAGCCATGTCGATGCCGAGCACATGCACCGTGCCTTCCTGCAAGGCGCGTGCGCCCGCCACCAGCGACAGCAGGCTCGACTTACCCACGCCATCGGGCCCGATCAGCCCCACCATGCCGCCGGCGGGCAGGTCGAGCGTGACGCCGTCGAGCGCCAGGGTCTTGCCGCGCCCGTGTCCGTAACGCAGGCTGACTCCCGCCAGGCGCGCCACGGGGGGCGGCACCTGTCCGGCGCCGTCCACGCGAGGCGGTTCGGCCACGGTGCTCACTGCGGAACCTTGATCGCGAGGTTCGCCGGCCACTCGGCCTGCGGGTCAAGCTTGAGCCACGCCATGCCGGGCAGGCCGGTCTTGACCAGCTTCAGGTGTTTGCGCAGCAGATCACGATCGATCTGCGCCTTCACGCGGAACATCAGCTTCTGCCGCTCGCTGGCCGTTTCCACCGTCTTGGGCGTGAACTGCGCGGTGCTTGCCACGTAGGACACGTGGGCCGGGATCACGAACTGCGGTGCAGCGTCGAGCACGATACGGACTTCGCTGCCCATGGCGATCCGGCCCGCGTCGGTTTCGGGCACGAAGAAGGTCATGTACACGTCGGACAGATCGACGAGATTGAGCAACCGCCCTCCCCCGGCCAGCACCTCGCCGGGCTGGGCGATACGGTACTGCACCCGCGCATCACGCGGGGCCGTCAACGCGCTGTCGTCAATGTCTGCCTTGATGCGCAGCACCGTGGCATCCGCCGCCTTGACGGTGGCGTTGGCACCGGCCACCTGCGTGCGTGCCGCCGACGCGGCCGCCTGCGCCGCTTCAGCCTGCGCGCGCGCGGCCACCAGCGCGGCCTTCGCGCTGCGCACGCGGGCGCGGTCGTCGTCCAGCTCCTGCAAGGAGGACGCCCCTTCAAGCGACAGCTTTTCGGACCGCGCCAGCCGGCGCTGCGCGGCGTCGAGATCGCTCTCGCGCAACGCGATCTGCGCCTGCGCTGCCTGCACGTCCGCCTCGCGCACCGCCACCTGCGCCTGCGCGCTCGCTACCGCAGACACGGACTGCTGCTGCCGCGCAAGCGCCTCGTCACGCTGGGCCTCCAGCGTCTGCACCTGCATGTGCGCCAGCGCCTGGCCGGCCTTCACGAAGTCGCCCTCGTCCACGAGAATGTCCTGCACGCGGCCGGGAAGCTTGGTTGCCACGTCGATCTCGGTGGCCTCGATGCGGCCATTGCCGCTCACAAAGCCCTTGCCGGGTCCGTCGTGACGCAAGGACTTCCACGCAAGGGCGCCGCCGGCGACCACCAGGGTGGCCACGATCAGCGCAATCCATCGTTGTCGGGTGGGTAGTGTCATGGGGTGGCTCCGCCAGGTGCGCGCGAGGGCGGCGTCGGTTTCAGGGGGGCGTTGGGATCGGATGCGGCGGGCTCGGCAGCCTGCGTGCCGCCACCAAGCGCCGCATACAGGCCCACGCGGCTGGACAGGAGGGCGCGGCGCACCTGCACCACTTGCTGTTGCGCAGCCAGCAGATCGCGCTGGGCGTCCAGCACTTCCAGGTACGTCGATGATCCGGCATCGAACCGCAGTTGCGACAGGCGCGCGCGTTCGGTCTGCGCTGCCAGTGCGGCCTGCGCGATGTCGAGCTGCTCAGCCAGCCATTTGCGCGCGGAAAGCGCATCGGACACGTCGCGGAACGCCGCCTGCACGGTCTTCTCATAGCTGGCGACGGCCAGGTCGCGGCGGGCTTCCGCCAGATCGAGGTTGCTGCGCAGCTTGCCGCCCTCGAACAGCGGCACGCTGATGCTCGGCGCAAAGATCCATGCGCGGGTGCCCGGGGCGAACAGGTTGCCCAGCTCGGGGCTGATCGTGCCGTAGGCCGCAGTGAGCGCCACACGCGGAAAGAACGCCGCGCGCGCCGCGCCGATATTGGCGTGCGCCGCACGCAGCCGGTGCTCGGCGGCGACAATGTCCGGGCGCTGCGTCAGCAGGTCCGACGGCAGGCCCGCGCGCAGGTCAGCCAGCATGCGGTGTTCGTCAAGCGGCTCGGTCACGGGCGGCAGGTCGATGGGCTTGCCGACCAGCAGTGCGAGGCCGTGTGCCTGCGCATCGCGCGCCTGCTGTAACTGCGCGAGCAGCGCCTGCGCCTGTGTCAGCAGGGTCTGGACTTGCGTACGGTTCAGCTCCGACGTGGCGCCCTCCTCCACGCGGCGCGAAAAGATGCGCAGCGTTTCGGTGCGGCTGTTGACGGTGGCGCGAGCAAGCGCGATGCGCTCGTCCAGCTCGCACAGCACGAGGTAGCTGTCGGCCACCTGCGCGATCAGCCCGAGCGCCACGGCACGCCGCGTCGCGTCGGAGGCGACGTAGTTTTCGAGCGCCGCCTCGTTGAGGTTGCGCACCCGGCCCCAGAAGTCGATTTCCCAACTGGACACGCCGGCCCCTACCTGATACTGGCTCACACGCATGGGGGCCCCGAAGAGGCTCATGTCGCCGGGGATGCTCAGGCGGCTCATGCCGGCCAGCCCTTCGAGATGCGGAAACGTATCGGCACGCTGAATACCGAACGCCGCGCGCGCCTCTTCCACGCGCAGGACAGCCGTACGCAGATCGCGGTTGTTCTCAAGCGCCTGCGCAATCAATGCCTGCATGCGCGCGTCAGTAAAGTACGCCTGCCAGCCCGTCGCTGCCGCAGGCAGCCCACCGCGACCGTCATCCGCGTCATAGCGACCGGCGACCGGCAAGGTGGGCGTCTCATAGGGCGGCGCCATCGAGATGCAGCCCGACAGCGACGCGATCGCGGCGGCCAATGCAGCCACGCGCGTGCCTGCGCTCCAGCCGCGCGCCGCGAGGGAAATCTGCGCACGCATTTACTTCTCCAGCACGTAGGTACCCGGCGCGTCGCCCAGCGGCGGCTGCCCCGGGAGGCCCATGCGCGGCGGCTTGACCGGCGTGGCCGTTGCCGCATGCGCCACCAGCCATGCGTGCCACGCCGGCCACCACGAGCCGTCCTGCGCAGGCGCCGACGCCAGCCAGTCATCCTGGCCCATCGACGTCTTGCCTTCGTGACGCGTCTGCATCTGGAAACGCCGATGCGAGTTTTCCGGCGGGCTGACAATGCCGGCGTTATGGCCGCCGCTGGTGAGGACGAACGTCAGCTCCGCCTCGGTCAGGTGATGCAGCTTGTAGACCGAGCGCCAGGGCGCGACGTGGTCAGTCAGCGTGCCGACCACGAAGATGGGGATGTCGATGTCGTTCAGATGCACCGGCTTGCCGTTGACCGGGTAGCGGCCTTCGCTCAGGTCGTCGTTCAGGAACAGGTGCCGCAAATACTGGGCATGCATGCGCGCGGGCATGCGCGTGGCGTCGGCATTCCACGCCATCAGGTCGTTCAGCGGGGCGCGGTCACCCATCAGGTATTCGCCCACGATGCGTGACCACAGCAGGTCGTAAGAGCGCAGCATCTGAAAGGCGCCGGCCATCTGGCTGGCACGCAGGTAGCCCGTCTGCCCCATCTGGGCCTCGAGCAGACTCACCTGCGCCTCGTCGATGAACAGGCCGAGTTCGCCCGGCTCGCAGAAGTCGGTCTGCGCGGCAAAGAGCGTCATCGATGCCAACCGCGCGTCGTCATCGCGCGCCATCGCCGCGGCGGCAATGGCCAGCAGCGTACCGCCCAGGCAATAGCCCGTGGCGTGTACCCGCTGGCCCGGCACGATGGTATTGACGGCATCGAGCGCGTCGAACACGCCGAGCCTGAGGTAGTCGTCCATGTCGAGGTCCCGGTCGGCCTCGCCGGGGTTCTTCCACGAAATGCAGAACACGGTGTGGCCTTGTTCGACCAGGTAGCGGATCAGCGAATTGTGCGCAGACAGATCGAGGATGTAGTACTTCATGATCCACGCCGGCACGATCAGGATCGGCTCCGCCTGAACCTTGGGTGTGGCTGGCGCGTACTGGATCAGCTCGATCAGCCGGTTGCGCAGCACGACCTTGCCCGGTGTCACGGCCACGTTGTGGCCGACCTCGAAGCGTTCGGTCCCCGCCGTCGGCGCCCCGCTCATCGCGCGCTCCAGATCGTCCAGGGCATTGAGTGCGCCACGCACAAGGTTGGTGCCGCGCTGCTCGAAGGTCTGGCGCAGGACGACGGGATTGGTCGCGAGCTGGTTGCCCGGCGACATCATGTCGAGCCACTGGCGGGCGGCAAAGGCGACCACATCCTCGTGGTGCTTGGCCACGCCCCACACACCGCGCGTGGCAGCCTCCCACCATTGTTCAGTCAGCAGGAAGGCCTGGTGCAGCACATTGAATGGCCACAGGCGCCACTCCTCTGCGGTAAAGCGCCGATCCTGCGCGGGCGGCTGCACACACGGGCACGCCTGCTGTGGGCCGGCAGCCATGCAGTCGCGCACATAGCGGCCGATCTGCTCGGCCTGCGAGAGCGCCAGCCGAAAAAGGTCCAGCCGCTTGCCGGGCGAAACGGCCAGGTGAAGCGCCCAGTCCATCAGGGCCAGTTGCATCGACACAAGCGAAAGCGAACCCGACGCGCGCGCAAGCGCAGCGTGAAACGGCGGATCGATCTGCTCGGCGGCAGGAGAAAACGGCACGGGGGCGGTGCGCATGGTGATGGGGGCGGCGTTAAACGATTGCGGTTCTGTCTATGCAGTCCATTAGATGCCACCCGCCATGCGCTCACGTTGACACATCTCAAGTCGGCGGGAGAGCACTACCTCTAGTGCGTTTCATATTTCCGACACGTTCGCGCAGCCACCAACGCACATTGATCGGCATCAGCCTTGGCCACACCCGACAAGCGTACGCTCGCAACCATAAGACAGGGCCTGGCAATGCGGCCTGAAACAAGGAAGGAAACGGGGAAATCATGTTGGAATTGCAACCCGACGACGTGGTCAGCGCCACGCTATGGGAGCTGGAAGAAGCCGTGAGTGCGGCATTGCCGTCGTGCGCGCTGGTTCAGGCGTCGCCAAGCGCTTGCGGCGGATACAACATCCTGGCGCAATGGTCATCTGCCGGCATGCATGGCAACCCGACACGCTGCACCCTGACACTGCACGTTACCGTCACCGCCGTGCGCACCTATTGCCGCTGGAATCATCCGAAACGCGAAGCGGCCTGCCGCCAGCTCAGCGATTGGCTTGGCGAGCAGGTTGCCAGGCAGGCGGCCGACGTGCCGGCGGATACCGGGTTCGACCTGCACGGCGTCGCACCCGAGCCCTTCTTCGAAGACGACGCGACGCCCGTGCGCGTCACCGCGCGGGACCGGGCGCACGATTTCGCGCTTTACCGCGGCGCCCCGCCGCCACCCTTGACCTAATTCGCACGCACCTGATCGAAGAACTTCCACGACGCCTGCCGCGGACCATAGAACTTGTGCACGGCCGTCACATCGGAGTGCTTCGCCATCAAGTCGCCGGCCATGGCCAGCGTGCGCCGCACGCCCTGCACGTCGCGCAAGAAGGCCTCAACCGCCTGCGGATCAAAGTACGTCCCGCTGCGCTCTGCCAGGACGGCCAGCGCGTGGTCCTCCGTCATGCCCTCGCGGTAGACGCGCGGCTCGGTCATTGCGTCAAAGGCGTCGGCAACGGCCACGATGCGCGCCGCAAGCGGAATGCCGTTGCCCGCAAGCCCGTCGGGGTAGCCCGTGCCGTCGAAGTGCTCGTGGTGGTGGCGCGCCACGTCTGCGGCGCACTGCAGCAACGCGTCGGAACTGCCGCCGAGCATGTCGGCCCCGATGCTCGAATGGCGCTGCATGATCCGCTGCTCGTCCTCGCTCAGCGCGCCCGGTTTGAGCAGCACGTGATCCGGCACCCCCAGCTTGCCGACGTCATGCACGGGGGCTGTGAGATAGATCTGAAACTGCGCGGCCTCCTCCAGGCCCATGCGTTCGGCCAGACGGGCGCTCATGCAGGCGGTCCGGATGAGATGCCCGAGCGCAGACGGATGCCGCAACCCGCCCGCCAGGGTAAGGCTGGCCAACAACAGGTGCGGGTGGTGGTGAGTTGTCATGCTTGCTGCAATGCTCTTTGTCTGTCGCCCCGGACATGGGTACCACAAGCGACGCCTTGTGTCGTATCACCGTGGCGTCATTGCCCGGCATGGATTGGGAGAGGCCACCCGGCCGGCCTGGCCAGGGTTGATCCATCGCCGTCCGATTCGCCAGATGCGGGTGTCGATGTTAGCAGCGAGCCTGTCGATGCGGTGGGGCGTTCTCCGGCCTGCGCTGCCGTCCGCTGTTCTGGATC
Organism: Burkholderiaceae bacterium; assembly: GCA_028871175.1. Classification (GTDB taxonomy): domain Bacteria; phylum Pseudomonadota; class Gammaproteobacteria; order Burkholderiales; family Burkholderiaceae; genus Ralstonia; species Ralstonia condita. The sequence continues at coordinate 13,295 of JAGWNU010000042.1, forward strand.
AACGAAACCTCGGCCGTCGGAAAAAGTTGTCTGGCCGCGTCATGCCGACGGCACGACGCGCACCACACGAAGAGGGCGGCACGCATTACAAGACATGCGTCAGCAATACGGCGTTGAGACGCGCCACGAGCACGGTCCCTCCCGTGGCCAACACGAGGCAGCAACGACACGAGCAGGCCCCGCACAAAGTCGTATCCAATTGTTAACGGTGTGAGGCGCGGTCGACTTGGCCAGCGGCATCCGGCGACATGCTGCAGTACAGTCCAAGCCATGAAAGCCGCCCTCTACTCCCCGCCTCCTGCCACATCCGTCGCCCTCGCCTTCGCCCTGCTGGCGCCCCTCGCCCTGCTGGGTGCGTGCGCTTCGACATCACCGCCGTCGGCATCGGCGCAGCAACAGGCGACCGCCGAGGCGGCGGGCGCTACCAGCCCCGACAGCGGCTGGCTGGCCCTGCGCGCCAAGTACATGGATTGCGTGCAGCACCAAGCCGACGCCGGCATGTCGGGCAACGGGCAGACCAAGGCTGTCGTGGCCGCGGCGCTGGACGCATGCGCAGGTGAATTGCAGACCATGCACGATGCCTTTCGCGATTACCTCAGCGCGGAGATGGTGTCCTCGCATGGCAAGGCCGGTGCGCGCCACGCGGCGGACCGCGTGACGAAAGACACGCGTGAGAAAGCCCGTGTCTACCTGATGGGCTATGTCGACCACGAGCGCTACCTGGCCAAATCGCGCTGAACGGGCACGCTGCGCTACGCATGGCCGGCCATCCGGCCTGCGCCCACGACCGTCTACAGCATTTCCAGCGGGCGCGGCCCCCGGGGCGGCGGAAAGAGGACGTCCAGTGCAGCGAGTTGCCCGGGCGTCAGCGTATGGGCCAGCGCACCGACGTTCTCGCGCAACCGCTGACGATTGCCAGTCTTGGGAATCGCGATGACCCCGTCGCGCGCCAGCAGCCACGCGAGCGCGACCTGCGCAGGCGTCATGCCGGCCTCGCGCGCAAACTGCACCAGCCCGGGGTGCCTCAGCAGCCGCGCTTGTTCGATCGGCGAGTAGGCCATCACCGGCACATGACGCTCGCGTAACCAGGGCAGCAAGTCCCACTCGATTCCACGGCGGCTCAGGTTGTAGAGCAACTGGTTGGTTGCCACCTGGGCCCCGCCCGGGGTGCTCCAGAGCGCCCGCATGTCAGACAGGTCGAGGTTGCTCACGCCGTAGTGGCGGATCTTGCCTTCCCGTTGCAAGGCTTGCAGGCCTTGCACGGTCTCTTCCAGCGGGATGCTGCCACGCCAATGCAGCAGGTACAGGTCGATGCGGTCGGTGCCGAGCCGCCGCAGGCTGCGCTCGCAGGCGGCTGCCACGCCGCGCCGGCTGGCGTTGTGCGGATAGACCTTGCTGACGAGGAACACCTCGTCGCGCCGCCCTGCGATGGCCTCGCCGATGAGCGATTCCGACAGGCCCTCGCCGTACATCTCTGCGGTGTCGATCAGGCGCAGGCCAAGATCGAGGCCCAGACGCAGCGTGGCGATTTCTTCGGCACGCGCGGCTGGGTCCTCGCCCATATTCCACGTGCCCATCCCGAGCGCCGGCACGCGCTCGCCATCGGGCAGGGTGACATCGTTCATGCATGACCTCCGTTGATGCCGCGGGCTGCTCTGCTGGCCACCCGCGCACGTTGCGCATGGTGTCAATCTACAAGACCACCCTTGCACCGAAAAGCGCGTGGCCGTCCGCTCAGAAAATACGCTGCCGTGCAGCCATCGGCAGCCTGCCCGGCGGCAGTGGCAGTACCGTGCCCCGCCTTCTGCACGCTGGCATGGGTGGCACGCGGCGAGCACATACCCGTGCGACGCCACGGCAGATCAAACCCGCAATGCCATACCCCCCATCAGGGTTATCCGCCATTCCCCCGCGCGCACCGCTTTCGGACACTCCTGCCACACCACCAATAAAACAACAGGGGCGGAGACAGGCATGGACAGGAGGCAGTTCGTTCGTAGTTCAGTTGTGTTGGGTGGCGCCATGATGCTGGCGCCCATGGCGCGCGCGGCAGACGCCGGCGTGTTTGCAGACAGGATCGTCTTTGGGCAGACGGTGGGGTTCGACAGCGTATGGGGCAGCCTGTACAAGAACTACACCGACGGCATGCTGGCCTGCTTCGAGCAGGTCAACGCGCAGGGCGGCGTGGCGGGCCGCAAGCTGGTCGTCAAGCGGCTGGAAGACAACTACGTGCCAGAGAAGACGGTGGCCAACGTCAGGACGCTGATCCAGGAAGGCGTGTTCGGGCTGGTCTGCATGGGGGGCACGGGCAACACCGTTGCCGCCCTGCCCCTGCTGGAGCAATACCGCGTGCCCGCCGTGGGCGCCATGACGGGCGCCGTCGCCGCGCGCAAGGCCAGCGCCCCGCTCTTCCACACGCGTGCCAGCTATACCGACGAAGTCACGAAGATGGTCCAGCACGCCACCACCATCGGGCTCAAGCGCATTGCCGTGGTGTACCAGGACAACGCCTTCGGCGCCGGCAATGCCGATGCGGCCAAGGCGGCCGCCAACAAGTTCGGCGCACAGATCGTTGCGCTCATCCCGCACAACGTCAACGGCGGCGACAGCGACATGGTGGTCGACAGGATCGCCTCGGCCAACCCGCAGACCACGCTGCTCTTCACGTCGCCATCGTCCGTGGCGGACATGCTGCTGCGCTTTCAGGCCAAGTACAGCCCGCTGCCGCTGCCGCAACCGTGGGTGCTGTCTGTCACCACGCCCAAGACGGTTTTCGAGAAGGCCGGCACACTGGCCCACGGCGTGGCCGTCACGCAGGTCATGCCGGGCCCGAACGCACGCACCCAGCCGCTGGTGCGCGCGTTTCGGGAGGCCAACGACAAGTTTGGCGTGCGCACCAACCAGACCTACGAAGCCGTCGAAGGCTTCCTCACCGGCCGGGTGATCGTCGAGGGCCTGCGCGCCTGCGGCGCCAATCCCACGCGTGAGGCGTTCATCCAGGCGCTGGAGGGCTTCGGCACGCGCGACTTTGGCGGCGTGCGCGTGCATTACGACCGCGCCAACCACGCCGGGCTCAACTACGTAGACGTGGCGATGATCGGGGCCAATGGCAACCTGGTGGGCTGAGTTGCGCGGCACACGCTCGCCACGACCCCGCCCATGATTCGCACAGACCCGCCCCCGTGGCGGGTTTTTTCATGACGGGCCGCGCCGGTCGCCCCTTGCGAAGCGGCGCGGCGCACGTGCGGAGTCCACTCCACCCTGCCCGTCAGCCTCTAGCCGCCAGTCTCCAGCCACCCAGCGTGAGCAGCCCGCCATGACGAGTGCCGCGACCCGCTACCACGTGTACGGGAAGCGAAGCGTGAAGACATAGTTCGGGGCATCGGGCGTCAGGCCCATCGCCAGCGTCGCGCTGATCGACAGGTTCTTGGTGAGCACGTGGCTGATCCCGAACGTCATGGTGCCGACGTTGGTCTTGCTGCCGACGACGGATTGCTCGGTGCCGCCATCCGGCGTGATGCGCGTGTTGCCCGAGAACGCGGTGCTGTACGCCATGGTGAGCGCAGTGCGATCGTTGAGCGCCAGCGCCAGGCCGCCGCCCAGCGTGATCGTGTCGCCCAGCTTGACCTTGCCGGGCTGCACGACCCCCTCCGTCGACGAGAGATCGGCAAACGACCGCGGCACGTAGTAGGTGTAGCTGGCGTTGGCAAACAAGACCACCGGGTCGTACGTCTTCAGGAACGACAGGCCAAGGGTGCCGCTCCACACGCCATTGCCAGTGGGCAGTTGCTGATCGATGATGAGGTTGTTGTTGTTGGCATCCGCCTGAATCAGCTTGATGCCGAAAGGTGACCGCCCGGTCGGCGCCCGCAACCGGAAGCTGCCGACAATATCGGGCCAGTCGGCAGACTCCTTGAGCAGCTGATAGTAGAGGCCCGCGCTGACGTCGCCGATGCCCGCGGACGTCTTGTCCGCCTCGCTCACCGTACTGGATGCCCCACCCGCCCCGCCACTGAAGAACGTGCTGGAGCGGTACACCGCCGGCACCGTAAAGTCGGCACTCAGCCGGTCGGTAAAGCCGTACCGGCCCGTGACGTCGAACGTGGTCAGGTTGGCCTTGGTCTGCACCAGGTTGATCTGGCCCAGGAAGATGGCGTCCAGCGCCAGGAAGCCCGAGAGCGCCAGATTGCGCCGGTCGTAGTAGCTGTAGCTGATGCCGGTGTCGAGCGTGAAACGCCGCTCGAACAACGGCGCGTGCTCCGACTGGAACACAAGATCCTTGCTCTGGATGCGCGGCTTCTCGTTCGGGTCGGGCCGAGCGGCGGTCGTGCTTTCCGAAGCGGGTGGTGCGTTGCCCGACTGCGCAACCAACGCTGCCGAAGGGGCCTGTACGGAGCCCTTTGCCGTACCTGACGGCGCCGGTTGGCTCGCTGCCTGCGCGCGGACGTCCCCGACGCCCCCGACGCCCCTGCCACGCACGCGCACCAGCTCAAGATCGGTCACGCGCTCTTCAAGCGCCTGGATGACCTTCTGCTGGTGCTCGATGATGCGCGACAGCCGGGCCAAACGTGCGTCGAACGCGCTGTCGCCCGTTTGGGCCTGCGCCCATGTCGTTGCCGGAAGCAGTGACCAACATGCCACTGCGCACGCCACTGCGGTGCGTTGATGTCCCATGTTTCCCCCCGGAAAGCAAGGTCGAGACTCGACAGTCTCTAAAGCGGCACGCGAGCCCAGTGGCTGCGCGCCGGATTGTGAATGTGCTCTTGTGCGCTTCTATCTGTTCAACGGGTCTTTCGTGGCTAGCGGCGCAACCCTGCAATCGACCGCAACGCCTGCGCCACGCCCACTTGTGCCAACTGCTGATGCGACATGCCTTGCATCTGCAACTGGATCGACAACTGGTTGGCAATCACCTGCGCATTCCCCGCCAGTTGTGCCACCTGCATCACGCTCCCCGCCGCCCAGGCCAGATTGGTTGACGCCGATTGCGAGGCGACGCCCATCGGGCTGGTGATGGCAACCTGCACACCGCCTGTGCCCGCCTGGGCCCGGGCGACAAAACCGTTCTCCGCTGCCATCGCGGCTGAACCGCCTGACGGCAGCGCAGGCAATGGCTGCGTCTGCATCGAGATCGATGTGGCGTTGGCCGCCAGATTGTTGCTGCCAGCCACCTGCGTGACCTGCCCCACGCCATTGACCTGCACGCCGGCGCCGCCAGACGCGCTGGCGCCCGGTGCTGCACCGTCGAGGGCTCCCGGCCCCATGTGTACCGAGGCCTGGGTGCTGACGGCCACGTGGGCAGCGTTGCTGCGCAGGTCCGTGGCGAGCATGCGCGCTTGCGCAGACGCCTGCCCCGCTTCGTTACGCCACTGCGACGCCATTTCGATCATGAAACCGCTCACGATGCTGGCGCCCAGATACTTGCCGCGCTGCTGGGCGAGTTCAGCGTCATCGGCCAGCTCGACCGCCGTGCCAGCGTGCAACAGCACCGCACCATCGTGCGCATCCGGTACCGCCGGTGTGCTGGCCAGCGGCGCAGCGCCCGCGCCGGCGCACCATCCGGCCCACGCCAGCGGCACGATCCATGAGAGTGTTTTGGCTTTCATCAGAACAAGTCCCACCGCGCAGGCCCGAATTCCATCTGGATCGGCAGGGCGCCACCGCCAATGGCGGCGCTTTCACGCGCACGCAGCGTCGGAGCGTTGGTCTGCAGCAACCCGGAATCCGCCTGAACGGACGTATCGCCAACAATTGCAAAGACCAGGCCATTCCATGCAGGCGCAAACTCCCACTCCTGCATGATGCGGTTACCCAGCGCGGGGTCGGCGATGAACACCCGCCCGTGAGCAGCCCGCTTGACGACCACGAAGTGTTGATACCCGTTCAGGTTCAGCAGGACGATCACCGGGATGGCCAGGTCGCGCAACGCCGTCATGTCAACGCGGTAACCCCGGCCACGAAAGCCCAGCGTCTGCACGTAGTTGCGCATGTCGAGCATCGAGAAACCCTGCTCTGCAACCTGCTTGGGGTCGCTCACCTTCATCATCTCGGCGATGATCCGGCGCTCGTCGATGTCCATGCCATAGGCATAGCGCAGCAACGTACCGACGGCCGCCGCACCACAACTGAAATCCTGCTGCTGGCGCATCACGCTGCGATACCGCAGCTCCGCCATGCTCCTGACCGGCTTGTTGAGCGGCATCTCGCTGTCGGCGCGCAACGCAATCGCGCCCTCCTGGGCCGCGCATATGCCGCACGCGCTGGCCAAGATCAGCATCAACACGCCGCGCAATCGCCGGTTCCGTCGCATGACACCCCCACGGTGACCACACGCCCGACCACGCAAGGCAGCCGGGCGACAGGTCAGTTGGTTACGCTCAGTTCATGCCCCGCGCCGTGGCAATGGCCAGACCGTTATGCTGCAGATTGCCCGCGCCAGCGGCGATGTTCACGCCGATGTTGCCCATGGCGTTCATCAGCGCCGTTCCGCTCAGCGATGCCACGTTGGTCGGATCGCAACCGTTCAGGCGCAGCGAGTTGTTGTCGGCCGCCTGCTTGTTGTAGACCGTGGCCTTGGCGATGTTGCCCGAGCTGTTGGTCGACGCCGCCATGCCGTTCTCTTGCAGCTCGCCCGCACCGGCAGCGATGTTCACGCCGATCGTGCCCTTGGCGCCATTGAGCGCGCTGCCGCCCAACGTGGCCGTGTTGGCTGCGTTACCAATCGACAACGACTCACCCGGATCGGCCTGGTTGTTGAAGACCTGGGCGGATGCGAAGACCTTGCCCGCATCCACCGCGGCCAGCGCAACGTCGTTCGACTGCACATTGCCGGCGCCCGCCGTCACGTTCAGGCCCACGGCGCCCTGCGCACCCTGCAGTGCCTGGCCGTTGACCGATGCGCGGTTGGTGCCGCTCGGCAGATCCATGGAGTTGTTGTTGCTCGTCTGCGTGGAATCGACCACGGCAGAGGATTCCGCGCTGAACGGCATGAAGCCGAGTGCCAGCCCGTAACCCTGCACATGGATGTCGTTGCTGATTTCCGTCACATTGCGGATGGTCGCGCCTGAAGCGCCCGGGCCATCGTCCCGGCCACTTGCCTGTGCAGCGCCTGTGGCAAGCAGAGCGAGTACGGCAATGGCAGTCAGTTTGGCTTTCATGGTGATCTCCCTTCCTTGTTCCAGTTAAAAAAGAGTGCCCGCCGGGGGACGGAGCACAAAGCTGTTGGACGTGACATTCCCCGTTCCAGCCGTCTGGTTCACCTGCACGACACCAGAGGTATTGCGCAACGCAGTCGAGGCAATCGATGCGTCTTGCCGGCCCTCTGCCGCCTGCGGGGCGTCCTGACGGCGAACCTGTACCGCCACGCCCGACATGGCGCTGTCGGCGAGCGGTTCGATGTGATTGGATTGCTGTTGCACCACGGAGGCTGTCGGTGCGATCAGGGCGACGTTGCTCTGCGCGTTGCCCGCGCCGCCCGCCTGATTGATCGACACCAACCCCGCGGCGCCGTTGAAGGCCGATCCCGCCATCCGGCTGGATGCGGAGAGGCCCCACGGTGCCGGGCCAATACGTTGCGATGACACGATGCCCGCCTCGCCTGTCGACAAGGCCGCCAGGTTGGCCTGCACATTGCCCGCGCCGGACGCCTGATTGACCGCGACCCGCCCGGTGGCATGCGCCGCCGCGTCGCCGTCCATGACCGCAGCCACCGGCGCGCCCTGGGCCCAGGCTGCGCCCGCAACGCCAAGGCCAGCCGCCGCCACGAGCCAGCGCCATGCTGCCCCCTTCACGGCTGCACCCCGCGCGAGAGCGGCGCCAGCGCGCCCGTGATCTGCGAGGCAATACCGGCGGTTGCCTGCACCACCTGCCCGCCGACCCCGCCCACTGCGACCCCGCCAGCGGCGGACCCCACCGCAAAGCCGCCTGCTGCCGCAGGCTGTGCACCGGCCATCTGGGGCGTGATTGCCTGACGGAGCCCGATCGACGCCCCGCCAACGGATGCGTGAGACGTGCCAAGCTCTCCGTCGGAGAGCACCGACATTACCGAGCCGACAGACTGATTGAACGATTGGGTGGGAAACGGGCTGACAGCGGTTCGGATGGGCAGCGACGGCGTCGGCACCCCGCGATAGGCAATGCGTGGCGTGACATCGCGCAGCACGACGATGTCGCCCTCATCTGCCAGCGCAGGCTGGCTGGCCAGCACCATTGCCATGCCGCAAGCGACAGCGGTCAGCACAGGCACGCAATTGAGCAGCAGACGCCGGGCACGGCGCTGTGAGGCGATGGTTGACATGGCTCGCTCCTCCCCGGGGGGCGTAGAGCGACATCTGTGCCACGTTTGCTAAGCCCCTGATTCAAGGGGAGAACCGCCTGGCGACAGCCACAATTTGCAGCCGTGGCACACGTTTTCGTGTCATGACTGAAACAGGCGAGACACGGAATATCGGGGAGCGCGCAACCGATTGCCCCGCGCCAACAGGGCGCAAGCCGATTCAAAAGGTGTTTCAACCATGTAGCAGCGGGCCAGCGGGCTGGGTGCCGCCAAACCGCAAAAAGAGGCGAAACCCTGCGGCGCCCGGGCAAGTCACACCACATTTCACGGAGGACTCTTATGGAGGCGTCAGCCAAGCACGCGCTTGCCAAGGTGCCCGAAGTCACACTGGGCTTCTGGCTACTCAAAATCGCGGCCACCACGCTAGGGGAGACCGGCGGCGATGCGGTCTCGATGTCGATGAACCTCGGCTATCTGGTAAGCACCGGCATCTTTGCTGCCGTTTTTCTTGTGGCCGTTGCCGCACAAATCAAGGCGGGGCGGTTCAACCCGCTGCTCTACTGGACGACCATCATTGCCACCACCACCGTTGGCACCACGCTGGCCGACTTTGCAGACCGCTCGCTCGGCATCGGATACGCAGGCGGCTCCGCCCTGCTGCTCGGCCTGCTCCTGTGCTCGCTGTATACGTGGTATCGCACCCTGGGGTCTGTGTCGGTCGAGACCGTGCATTCGCCCAAGGCCGAGGCGTTCTACTGGGTCACGATCATGTTTTCGCAAACGCTGGGCACCGCGCTGGGCGACTGGACGGCGGACAGCGCCGGCCTGGGCTACACCGGTGCGGCCATTGTGTTTGGTGCGCTGCTTGCGTTGATCGTGGCGGCTTACTACTGGACGCACATTTCACGCACGCTGCTGTTCTGGGCAGCCTTCATCCTCACCCGGCCGCTGGGCGCCGTGGTGGGCGACTTCCTGGACAAGCCACACAGCGCAGGCGGGCTCGC
>JAGWNU010000279.1 GCA_028871175.1 Burkholderiaceae bacterium
GCGCCGCCGCGACATCCAGGACATCTTCCTCGGCACGGGCCTCGGGCCGCGCGCCTACGCCATCATCGGGCAGGGGATGATCTCGCGCATCATCGAGGCCAAGCCCGATGACATGCGCATCTTCCTGGAAGAGGCCGCGGGCGTTTCCAAGTACAAGGAACGCCGCCGCGAAACCGAAAACCGCCTTTCCGACACGCGCGAAAACCTCACCCGCGTGGAAGACATCCTGCGCGAACTCGGCACCAACCTCGAAAAACTCGAGGGGCAGGCCGAAGTCGCGCAGCGGTTCCAGACGCTGCAGGCCGAAGGCGAAGAGAAGCAGCATCTGCTGTGGCTGCTGCGCAAGCGCGAAGCGCAGGCCGAGCAGGAACGCCACCAGCGCATGATCCTGCAGGCGCAGGTGGACCTGGAAGCGCAGACCGCGCAGCTTCGCCACATCGAGGCGGAGCTGGAAACGATGCGGGCCGCCCACTACGCGTCGTCCGATACCATGCACGCCGCGCAGGGCGCCCTGTACGAAGCCAACGCCGAGGTCAGCCGCCTGGAAGCCGAGATCCGCTACGTGGTGGAATCGCGCAATCGCATCCAGCAGCAGATTGCGACGCTGACCGCACAGCAGGATCAATGGCGCACCCAGGGTGAGCAGGCCCAGGCGGATCTCGCTGCGGCAGAAGAAGAACTGGCGATGGCGGAGGAACGCGCCGCGCAGGCCGCCGAGGAAGTCGCCCGCAAGTCGGACGAACTGCCTGCCCTGGAAGCGCAGTGGCGCGATGCACAGACCACGCTGAACGAGCAACGCGCCGCCATCCTCCAGTCGGAACAGGCGCTCAAGCTCGAAGCCGCGCATCAGCGCAATGCGGATCAAGCCCTACAGCAACTTGAGCAGCGCCGCGAGCGCCTGTCGCAGGAAGCCAGCGGCCTCGACAAGCCGGACGACGTGCAGCTCGAAACGCTGCGCGCCGAACTCGCCGAGCAGGAAGAAGTGCTGACCGAAGCGCAAGCCGCACTTGAAGACGCCGAGACGCAACTTCCGCTGCTCGACGACGCACGTCGCGCTGCGCAGGATCGCGTGCAATCCGAAGCGTCCACCATTGCCAGCCTCGAGGCTCGCCTGGCCGCGCTCAGGCAGCTGCAGGAAAACGTACAGACCGACGGCAAGGTGCAGCCGTGGCTTGCCAGGCATGAACTGGGCGAGTTGCCGCGTTTCTGGAAGAAGCTGCAGATCGAGCAGGGCTGGGAGCCGGCCCTGGAAGCCGTGCTGCGCGAGAAGCTTTCAGCGCTGGAGGTTTCGAACCTCGACTGGATCAAGGCGTTCGCGGCCGATGCGCCGCCCGCCAAGCTGGCGTTCTATGCGCCGCCCGCGGCTGCGCGCCCGGTTGACGCGCCGGCGGGGCTGCGTCCGCTGATGTCGCTGGTGCAGGTGACCGAGCCAGGCATTCGCGCCGTGCTGCAGGACTGGTTGGCCGACGTGTACATCGCCGACGACATGCAGGCGGCGCTCACCGCGCGCCAGACGTTGCCCGAGGGCGGTACGTTTGTCGTCAAGGCCGGGCACCTCGTAGGCCGTTCGTCGGTGCAGTTGTACGCGCCCGATTCCGAGCAGGCCGGCATGCTGGCCCGCGCGCAGGAGATCGAGAACCTGCAGAAGCAGGTGCGCGCCCAGACGCTGCTGTCGGACGAAGCCAAGAGCGCAGCCGTGCGTGCGGATGCGGCCTACGCGCAGGCCAGCCAGGCGCTCCTGCATGTGCGAGCCCGCGCCGATCAGGCCACCCGGCGTGTGCACGTATTGCAGATGGACGTGCTCAAGCTTTCGCAGGCGATGGAGCGCTACAACGCACGCAGTGGCCAGATCGACAGCGAGCTGGAAGAGATCCGCGCGCAGATCGAGGAACAACGTGCCATCCGAGCCGAGTCGGAAGCGACCTTCGAGCAGCACGATGCGGCGCTCGCCGACATGCAGGCGCGCTTTGAAGACAACCAGCAGGCTTTCGAAGCCCTGGAAGCCCGCCTGGGAGACGCTCGCAACGCGTTGCGTGACCTCGAGCGCGGCGCGCAGGAAGCGCACTTTGCCGAGCGCAACCTGAACAACCGCATCGCCGAGCTCAAGCGCAACATTCAGGTGGCCACCGACCAGGCCCAGCAGATCGTGCTGACGCTGGAGAACGCGCGCGCTGAGCTGGAAACCATCAACGAGCAGACCGCGCACACCGGCCTGCAGGAAGCGCTCGAACGTCGTGCCGAGAAGGAAGAGAAGCTCGGCATGGCGCGCATGGAGCTCGACGCGTTGTCCGCGCAGCTGCGCCAGTTCGACGAGCAACGGTTGACGGCCGAACGGGGGCAGCAGCCGCTGCGCGATCGCATCACCGAACTGCAGTTGAAGGAGCAGGCCGCACGCCTGAATCAGGAGCAGTTCACCGAGCAGCTCACCACGGCCAACGTGGACGAAGCCGCGCTGGCGGAACGCCTGAGTGCAGACCTCAAGCCTTCGTATCTGCAGGGCGAAGTCACGCGGATCAACAACGCGATCAATGCACTGGGCCCGGTCAACATGGCCGCACTCGACGAGCTGGCGGCAGCGCGCGAGCGCAAGGGCTTCCTCGATGCGCAGTCGGCGGACTTGACTGACGCCATCAACACGCTCGAAGACGCCATCCGCAAGATCGACCAGGAAACGCGCGCTCTGCTGCAAGGCACGTTTGACCAGGTCAACCATCACTTCGGTGAGCTGTTCCCGACGCTGTTCGGCGGCGGCCAGGCCAAGTTGATCATGACGGGCGAAGAGATTCTCGACGCGGGCGTGCAGGTGATGGCGCAGCCGCCGGGCAAGAAGAACTCGACCATCCACCTGCTGTCGGGCGGCGAAAAAGCGCTGACCGCGATTGCGCTGGTGTTTGCGATGTTCCAGCTGAACCCGGCCCCGTTCTGCTTGCTCGACGAGGTGGACGCGCCGCTGGACGACGCCAACACCGAGCGCTACGCCAACATGGTCAAGCGCATGTCCGACAAGACCCAATTCGTTTTTATTTCTCATAACAAGATTGCGATGGAAATGGCGCAACAGCTCATTGGTGTGACCATGCAGGAACAGGGTGTGTCCCGGATCGTGGCGGTGGACATGGATGCCGCGCTGACCATGGCGGAGGCCGCGTAAATGCAGGACAACAACCTGGTGATGGCGCTGTTGGGCGCCGGCGTGGTGTTCGTGCTGGTGATCGTGGTCTACAACCAATGGCAGATCCGCAAGGCTCGCCGGCCCGAGGCTTACAACCCGCTCGCAGGGGAAGCACCGCACGGGGAGGGCTGGGCCGACCGGCATGAACCTGCGCTGGGCGGTCAGCTGGACGAGATCGACCGTGTCGAGCCGCGTCTCGAGCCCGGGCTGGCTCTGCGCTCCGATGGGCATGAGCCTTCGACAGGCAGCGCTGAAACCGAGGCGGGCGTGATCGGTGCCGAGCTCGCCCCCGGTGGCGAAGAGGCCGAGTTGCTGGCGGCGGCAGCGGAAGAGCCCGCCGAGGAGCCCGCGCCTGGCTCGCTTGAGCCTGCCTCCGGCGTGATCGACCCTCTGATCGATTGCATCGTGCCGCTGCATCCGGAGCGCGAAGTGTCGGGCGACCGTCTGCTGCCCGCGCTGGCCAAGCTGCGTCGCGCGGGCACCAAGCAGATCCACGTGGAAGGCCTGAACCCGGCGGCCAACGCCTGGGAAGCCATTCGCGCCGGCCAGCGTTACCTCGACTTGCAGGTGGCCGTGCAACTGGCCAACCGCACTGGCCCGCTGAATGCGCTGGAGTTTTCGGAATTCATCAGCGCCATCGATCCGCTGTCGGAAGCCGCCGATGCAGTACCAGAACTGCCGGACATGAACGAGACGATCTCGAACGCGCGCGAGCTCGATGCGTTCGCCGCGGAGTGCGATGTGCAACTCGGCGTGAGCGTGATTTCCGACGGCGCGCCGTGGTCGGCGGCGTATGTGCAGACGGTGGCGACGCAGGACGGTCTGGTGCTCTCGCGCGACGGCACGCGCTTCACACGCTTCCACGCGGGGGCCGACGGCGTACAGCGCGCCTTGTTCACGCTGCAGTTCGGCGACACCAACTTCCTGCGCGATGACCTGACCGTCAAGGGCGGCCGTCAGATCACGCTGCTGCTGGACGTGCCCGTGGCCGAGGAGGCGTCCAAACCGTTCAAGCTGGTCTGCGAATATGCCTACACGCTCTCGCAGCGCATGGGTGCACAGGTGGTGGACGACAACCTGCGTCCGCTGACGGAGCAGTCTTTCGTTGCC
>JAGWNU010000043.1 GCA_028871175.1 Burkholderiaceae bacterium
GATGTAGGTCTCGGTCGTATCAAAGTCGATCGCACCACGCTCACGGCGCGACTTGAGCAGCGTCTGGTACAACTCGTACAGGTCCTGGAGATGCGACACCAAGGGAGCACGCTTGGCAGCCTCCGGACCCTTCACGTTGGCGAGGATCGCCCAGACCTCGTTGTAGGTCAGGCGCGCCTTCGAGTGCATCACCGCCGGATAGAACTGGAACGCCTTGATCTGCCCCTTGGCCGTGATCACGGCGTCGCAGACCATGCACAGGCGGTCCACATCGGGATTCAGCGAGCACAGGCCATTGGAAAGTTTCTCCGGCAGCATCGGGATCACCCGGCGCGGAAAGTACACCGAAGTGGCACGGTCGATGGCGTCCGCATCGAGCGGATGCCCCGGACGCACGTAATGCGAGACGTCCGCAATGGCCACGATCAGCCGCCAACCCTTGCTCCGCCCGATCTTGATTGGCTCGGCGTACACGGCATCGTCGAAATCGCGTGCATCTTCGCCATCGATGGTCACGAGCGGCACGTCACGCAGATCGATGCGGCCGGCCAGATCGGCATCACGCACGACATCAGGCAGCGCCTCGGCCTCACGTTGCGTCGGCTCGGAAAACTCGTGTGGCACACCGTACTTGCGCACGGCAATTTCGATCTCCATGCCGGGGTCGTCTATCTCACCCAGCACTTCGACCACGCGACCAATCGGTTGCACATAGCGATCCGGATACTCCAGGATCTCGACGCTCACCACCTGGCCAACCTTGGCCTTGCCTTGCCCCTTGGGCGCGATCAGGATGTCGCGGCCCAGGCGCTTATCTTCAGGCGCCACGACGAGCGTGCCGCTCTCCGACAGCAACCGCCCGATGACGCGCTTGTTGGCCCGCTGCAGGATCTCGACGATCTGCCCTTCGGTACGCCCACGCCGGTCGTAACCGACAGCACGCACCAGGGCGCGGTCCCCGTGCATGGCCTTCTGCATCTCGCGCTCGGGCAGGAAGATGTCCGGTTCGCCGTCATCCCGGACAAAGAAACCGTAACCGTCGCGGTGGCCGATCACGCGCCCTTCAATAAAGTTCGGCTGGTGCGCCAGTTCGTAGCGCCCCTTGCGATTGAGTTCGATCTGACCGTCCCGCTCCATGGCGGTCAGCCGCTTGAGAAAGCCGTCATGCTCTTTGCGCGTGACCGACAGCGCCTTGGCGATATCGGAGGCAGACAACGGAGACCCCGACGTGCGGAGCACACCAAGGATTTCCTCGCGGCTCGGGATCGGATATGTCGGTTGATTCAATTTTTTCTTCTAGAATGTTGACAGGATCGCTCGATCCCGTAATAATTACAGCTTCTGCACACGCACACCTGCCCAGGTGGCGGAATTGGTAGACGCACTAGTTTCAGGTACTAGCGGGTAACTCCGTGGAGGTTCGAGTCCTCTCCTGGGCACCAGAGTTTAGAAACGGCGCAACGCAAGTTGCGCCGTTTTTCTTTTCCGAAACCGGGTGGTTGTTCAGTTGCTGACGCGGCGCTCCGCGAAAAACGACAGGCATTGTGTCTTGGCTATCACGCCTGGGCTGGACGAACCTCACCGACCGCTCCTGCCCCAGACGCTGGGTGGGCTCGATGCCTGGTTCGTCGCGCCGGACATACCACGCATCGATCGACCCCACATACGAACCGCAAAGCCAGTCCTTGCGGGGGTTTCGGACCAATGTTGCAGCCCGTGTCACGAGGTTACCGAAGTGGCACGCACGGCGCAAGCCGCTCACGCCACTCCGCACGTCCTTCGACGCAGCCCTCCGATGGATCAAACCGCTGGCGCTTCACCGTTACCGGCAGCGCGGGCCTTGCCTCGCTTGATCCACGCGGCCAGATTGTGCGGACGCAACGTGTCATATTCCTCGAATGGCTGATGGATCCAGGGATTCGTCGGCAGAAACTGCACCGCATAATCCGGCTTGATCTTCGAGCATGCCTTATGCCACAGCACGGCGGTACGCACGTCGGTCACGGCGGGATAGCGCTCTTTGAGGTGACGGCCCACGCGCTCAAGCGTGACACCGGAATCCACCAGATCATCCACCAGCAGCACACGGCCTGACAGTTCGCCACGCGTCATGGTGATGTACTGGGCAATATCGAGATCGCCCTGCTGCGTGCCGGCGGCCTCACGATAGCTGCTGGTCGCCAGTATGGCCAGCGGCAGGTCGTAGATGCGCGAGAGCTGGTCGCCCACGCGAAGGCCGCCCCGCGCCAGGCACAGAATCTTGTCGAACTTCCAGCCGGACTCATGGACAACCAGCGCCAGGCGCTCGATCAGACCGTGGTATTCGTCCCAGGATACCCACAGGTGCGAGTCATCGTTGATCGGCTGGTTCATGGTGCACCTCTTCGTCATCGGTAATGCGACGTGAGTTGTCGCTGTCGTGTTCTATTTGTGTTGCAGGGAACGCCGCTCCAACACAAATTCGCCCGGCGGATCACCGGGCGAATCGGAGCGCTGCGCCTCAATCCTTGTACGGATGACGCAGCAGAATGGTCTCGTCGCGATCGGGGCCAGTCGAAATCATGGCGATCGGGATACCGGCCACTTCCTCCACGCGCTTCAGATAGGCTTGCGCGGTCTCGGGCAGCGCATTCCATTCCTTCAGGCCAAAGGTGGACGTATTCCAGCCCGGGAATTCTTCGTAGATCGGCTGGCAACGCGCGACGGCATCAGAGCCACGCGGCAGGATGTTGACCTCCTTGCCATCCAGCATGTAGCCGACGCACAGCTTGATCGTCTCCAGCCCGTCGAGCACGTCAAGCTTGGTGATGCAAAGTCCCGACACGCCGTTGATCTGGATCGCGCGACGCAGCGCCGCGGCATCGAGCCAGCCGGTACGACGGGGACGACCGGTCACCGAGCCGAACTCCTTGCCAACATTGGCCAACCGCACGCCAGTCGGGTCCTGGCGTGCAGGGTTGTCCGCATCGTACAGTTCGCTCGGAAACGGCCCTGAGCCCACACGCGTGCAATACGCCTTGGTGATCCCCAGAATGTAATGCAGTTGGCCCGGGCCCACGCCTGCTCCGGCGGCCGCATTACCTGCCACGCAGTTGCTGGACGTAACGAACGGATAGGTACCGTGATCGATATCGAGCAGCGTGCCTTGCGCACCTTCGAACATCAGATTCTTGCCCGCAGCATTCGCGGCAAACAGCTCGGCCGACACGTCCGTCACCATCGGCGCAAGGCGCTCGCCATACGGCAACATCTCGTCCAGCGTCTGCTGGAAGTCCAGCGCGGGGTGATTCAGGTATTGCGTCAGGACGAAGTTATGGAAGTCCAGGTTCTCGCGCAGGCGCTCGGCAAAATACGCCGGATCGAACAGGTCTTGCACACGCAGCGCACGGCGGGCGACCTTATCTTCGTACGCAGGACCGATGCCGCGGCCGGTGGTACCGATCTTGGCAGCACCGCGCTTCAGCTCGCGCGCCTTGTCGATGGCGACGTGGTACGGCAGGATCAGCGTAGTCGCTTCCGAGATGCGCAGACGGTTCTGCACCTGCACGCCGGCCGATTCCAGCTCGTCGATTTCCTTGAACAGCGCCTCAGGCGACAGCACCACACCGTTACCGATGTAGCACGCGACGCCATCGCGCATGATGCCCGACGGGATCAGGCGCAGGATCGTCTTCTTGCCGCCGATGATGAGGGTATGGCCTGCGTTATGTCCGCCCTGGAAACGAACCACGCCTTGCGCATGATCGGTCAGCCAATCGACGATTTTCCCTTTACCTTCGTCACCCCACTGGGTGCCGATGACGACGACATTGCGTCCTTGGCTCACTGCTGGTGCGGACATGTTGAATTTGCAGATGGGTTAAAAACGTATTCTACCCTTGTTGTCAGGGCCTTCCCCGAAATTGCCGGGTTTTGCAGAACGTTATGCAACAGCCTCAAATGGAGGCCTTGCGGGGCTTGACGATCCACACGCCGCCCTCTTCCATGAGCTGACGATCGTAAGCGAATTCGTCCAGATCTTCCGGATGCCCGGGCAGCGACTGAATGACGATCTCTCCGGCGGCGCGCAGGACGGCAATCGCCTCGCGCAGCCGGGCATCGCCAGACCAGGGAGCGTGGATCGCGGCAGCGCGCGCTTCCACAGGCGAAATACCGGCGACTTCCCGCAGGTCGAGCGAAAAACCGGTGGCGGGACGCGCCCGGCCGAAAGCCTCGCCGACCTTGTCATAGCGGCCACCGCGCGCCACGGCGTTCGGTATGCCTGCCACATAGGCCGTGAACATCACGCCGCTGTGGTAGTGGTAGCCGCGCAGATCTGCCAGGTCGATATTGACCGTGGCACCGCCGGCACGCTCGGCCAGGGTGGAAAGATCATCCAGCGCGCGACCGATGGCCGGCTGCGCCGGCAGTTCCGCCCGGGCGCGGGCCAGCACATCGACGCCGCCGTACAGCGACGGCAGCAGGTTGATTGCGTCGCGCTGGGCCGCCGGCAGCCCAGTCGTGATGGCGCGCAGTGCGGGCACGTCCTTGGAAGCCAGCGCGGCAAACAGATCATCCTGTACGTTCAAGGCGATGGGCGACTGCTCCAGCAACGCCGCCACCACGCCAACATGGCACAAGTCCAGGCGCACGTCGGCCAAGCCAGCGGCCGACAGTGCAGCCAGCATCAGCTCCTGGATTTCGAGGTCGGCTTCCAGACCGGCATGACCGTAGATTTCAGCGCCAATCTGCAACGGCTCTCGCGTGACGTTAAACCCACTCGGACGGGTATGAAGTACCGAGCCCGCGTAGCACAGGCGCGTCACGCCGGCGCGATTCAGCAAATGCGCATCGATGCGCGCCACCTGTGGTGTGATGTCTGCACGCAGGCCGATGGTGCGCCCGGAAAGCTGGTCGACCAACTTGAAGGTCTTCAGATCGAGGTCATGCCCCGTACCGGAGAGCAGCGACTCGATGTATTCCAGCATCGGCGGCATGACCAGTTCATAGCCGTAGGTACGGAACAGGTCGAGCATGCGCCGGCGCAGCTCTTCAATCTTGCGCGCCTCGGAGGGCAGCACGTCGGCAATGGATTCGGGCAGCAGCCAGTTGGTCGGCATGGCGGTCTCGGTCAACAGTCTTGGTACGGCGGATTTCTGAAAACGTGGGGAATCGGTTAGCGGTGCAGCAGTCGCAGCAGGATCAGTCCTGCTGCCATCGATACCAGCCCGATCACGCGCAGCTTTTCATCCGGCAATTCAGTCAGCATCTGGAAGGCGCGGCGCCAGGCTTGCGGCGCCACAAACGGCAGAATGCCCTCGAATACGAGCACCAGCGCGCACGCGGCCAGCAAAACAGTGGGGAGTGACTCTTCCATGGGAGGCGATGGGCGAACGAACAAAACCCCGGCAAGCCGGGGTCTGTCCGCCGCAAATACGGTCAGCGACGCATTGTACTAGCGATGACGTCCCGACTGTGCAGCCGGCGCTACCGCTGTCGAGCTGCCGCCATTCGGGCTGCGCATGTACTTGAAGAAATCGCTGTTCGGCTGCAACACCATCACGTCCCGGCGATCGTGGAACGACGCGCGGTACGCTTCCATGCTCCGCCAGAACGCGGCGAACTGCGGATCACGGCCAAACGCATCGGCGTAGATGTCGGCGGCACGGGCATCGCCTTCACCCTTGATCTTCTGGGCATCGCGATAGGCGTCTGCGAGCACGACTTCGCGCTGGCGATCCGCGTCGGCGCGGATCTTCTCGCCTTCGGCAGCGCCGGTCGAACGCAACTCGTTGGCAACACGCTTGCGCTCGGCTTCCATACGCCGGTACACCGATTCCGTGACGCTGGCCAGCAGATCGACGCGCTTCAGGCGCACGTCGATGATGTCGACACCCACCGACTTGCCGTACTCCTGTACGCCCTTGAGGATGCTCTGCATCACCGCTTCGCGATCAGTCGAGACCACATCGGACACGGTGCGCCTTGCAAACTCATCGCGGGCAATGGCGTTGATCTTCTGCGTCATGCTGTCCTGCGCAAGGCGGTTGTCGCCCTTGAAGCTGACGTAGAACAGGCGCGGATCAGCCACTCGCCACTTGACGAACCAGTCGACCAGCAGATTCTTCTTCTCGGCCGTGATGAAGCGATCTGCGCCAGCGACGTCGATGGTCTGCAGGCGCTTGTCCATGAAGACGACGTTCTGCAGCGGCGGCGGCAGCTTGAAGTGCAGCCCCGGCTCCTTGATGACCTGCTTGATCTCACCGAAGGCAAACACCACGGCGTACTGCCGCTGGTCCACCACGAACACCACCGACGAAAACACAGCCAGAGCGATCACCAGCGCCACGAGGGCGGAAATCAGACGATTCATGTGCCCTCCTCTTAGCGGGAATCGCGGTCGCGGTTACGCAGCGCTTCGCGCGAGCGCGAGTCGGCGTCACTTGTCGACGACGGGCTTGAGGGGGTCGGCACGCCCTGCGCCGAGCCGCTGTCCTGGGGCGAGGCACCAGGCGCAGCCGCCGGGCGCGAACTGTCGCCCTGCGTCTGAGCCATCAGCTTGTCGAGCGGCAAATACAGCAGGCTGCCGTTGCTCTGGTCGACCATCACCTTGGTCGCATTGGCGTAGATGTCCTGCATCGTTTCCAGGTATATGCGGTCCCGCGTGACCTGCGGGGCCTTGGAATATTCGCGCTGGACTGACGCGAAGCGCGCGGCATCGCCCTCTGCGCGTGCCGTCACGCGCGCCTTGTAGCCCTGCGCTTCCTCGAGAAGCCGCGCGGCGGTTCCCTTGGCGCGAGGCACGACGTCATTGGCATATGCCTGGCCTTCGGAGATGGCACGCTCGCGATCCTGGCCGGCCTTCGTCACGTCGTCGAACGCAGCCTGCACCTGTTCGGGAGGCTGCACGCTCTGCACGTTGACGCTGAGAATACGAATACCGGTCTTGTATGCCGACAAAATGCGCTGGATCGATTCGCCCAGATTGCGACTGACGGCATCGCGGCCCTCGTAGAGCACCGCGTCCATCTTGTTTCGGCCAACGATCTCGCGCACAGACGTTTCAGCGGCTTGCGTGACGAGTTCCTCGTCGCCACCGCGGTCCGTGCGATTGAAGAACAGGTACTCGACCGGGTCTGCGATGTTGTATTGCACCGAAAAGCGGACATCGACGATGTTCTCGTCTTGCGTCAGCATCGACGAATCTTTCAGATTCGTGTCCTTGATCTGGGTGGTGCGGCCGATCTCGAGCGTGCGCACGCCTGACAGATTGACGATCTCGTGTGACTCGATCGGATACGGCAGACGCCAATTGATACCCGGCGTCGCCAGATACTTGAAGCGACCGAACTGCAGGATGACACCAGCCTGCCCTTCCTGCACGATGAAGAAGCCGCTGGCCAACCACAGGCCCACCAGCACAGCCAGCAATACGCCGACACCCAGACCAGAACCACCTCGGCCATTTCCGGGGCGCAGCGGCGACGGAGCGCCGTCTCCACCGTTACCGCCATCCTTGCGACCGAACAGATTGTTCAAGCGGCGATTGAAGTCGCGCCAGAGCTCGTCAAGATCCGGCGGGCCATCCTGCGGCGGCTTGCTCTGGCGCTTCGGCTCGTCCATGTCATTGCGCTGGGCGTGATGGTCATCGCCGCGCCCCCAGCGCGGATCGTTCAATGAAAGCAGCACCCGCAAGCGGTGCCACAACCCCCGCGCCGGACTGGGCGAGGCCGTGGAGGATGACTGGGTCGAAATCTCGGGCATGAGCGGTCGGGCTTGTCCTGATGTCTGACTGTGAAAGAAGTGACAGGGGATTCTATCAGCCCTGTCCGTCACCTTCGGCGGAAGCGCCACTGCTCTGCAAGCTTTGCGACAGTTCGTCACGGTGTGCAGGCTGCGCATCGCGACGCCGGTCGAAGCGCGGATCGAAGTCCGCGTCGTCCGACGGCGGATGCTCGCGCAGGCGGATTGCCGTTTCGACGAGCGCTTCGCGCAGCAGATCCAGCCCCGCCCCCTCGATGGCGGAGACGAAGACCCGGCGCACCGCGCCGGTCTCATCGCGCTCGATGCGCGGGCCCTGGGCGCGCAGCTCTTCAGCCGCATCGATCTTGTTCATCACGAGAATCTGCGGAATTCCGCTGGCATCGATTTCGTGCAGGACGCGGTCCACCTGCTCCATCTGCTCGTGCTTCACCGTGCTGGCCGCGTCGACCACGTGCAGCAACACGTCAGCGTGCACGGTTTCCTCCAGCGTCGCACGGAATGCGGCCACCAGCTGGGTAGGCAGGTCGCGGATGAAACCGACCGTATCCGACAGCACGACGTTACCCAGCCCTTCGAGGTAGAGACGGCGCGACGTCGTATCCAGCGTCGCGAACAGCTGATTCGCCGCGTACGTGCGCGCCTTGGTCAGGGCATTGAACAGCGTCGACTTGCCGGCGTTGGTATAGCCGACCAGCGACACGGAGAACGCATCGTTACGGCTGCGCGCACGGCGCTGCGTATCGTGCTGGCGCTGCAGCTTGTCGAGCTCGGTCGACAGACGCTTGGCGCGTTCGTCGAGCATCCGGCGATCAAGTTCGAGTTGGCGCTCGCCCGGACCGCCGCGCATACCGATCCCGCCCTTCTGGCGTTCCAGGTGGCTCCATGCCCGTACCAGGCGTGAGGCCTGATAGCGGACGCGCGCAAGCTCCACTTGCACCTTGCCGACATGGCTTTGCGCCCGCTGACTGAAAATGTCGAGAATGAGACCGGTCCGATCGACAACATGACGGCCGAAAAAGCGCTCAAGGTTACGCTGCTGCGCCGGGCTCAGTGCGTGGTTGAAGATGACGATCTCGGCGTCCTCTTCGTCCGCTGCGATCTTCACCTCCTCGGCCTTGCCCGCACCGATGAACAATGCTGCGTCCGGCCTGGAACGCTTGCCCGTAACGGCGCGCACCGGCTCCGAGCCAGCCGTGGAGGCCAGCAGCGCCAGTTCACTCAAACTTTCCTGGAAATCGTGCTTACCGAAATCGACGGCGACCAAAATGGCGCGTGTCGGCTCCGAATTGGAGGTGGGATGGGATGCCAAGCGGGGAAATGAAGAAGGGGAAACCGAGGATGGGTGCGTCCCGCCGCTCGGACGGCGGCGGGAGCGAGGCAGATCAGGCGTCGGACGCTTCGTCCACGCGGAAGCTCACGGCACGTGCCGGCACCACGGTGGAAATTGCGTGCTTGTACACCATCTGCGTCACGGTATTGCGCAGGAGCACGACGTACTGGTCGAACGATTCGATATTGCCTTGCAGCTTGATGCCGTTGACGAGATAAATCGACACCGGCACATGCTCCTTACGCAGCGCATTCAGAAACGGGTCTTGTAGCAATTGCCCTTTGTTGCTCATGGCACACTCCAGATTTATAGGTTTAGTGATGGGTTATGGGGCTGGAAAGCCCGGGTTCAAGCAGTCGACGCAAAAAAAGTTCGTCAAAAGAGTCGGCCAGACGCGTCCGAATGACGCCGATGGCGCCTGGGTTTGCAGACACTAAGCGCCATGTCTCGAGAATTTAGCCTCAGAAATCGGGGAAAGCAAACGGAAAACCGATGACCCCGCCATATGAAATGGCTCGGCCTTTTCGGCGATCCCCCGCCCAAATGCCCCCGAATCACACGCCGCCCTAGACCGTCAGGCGCCCAACGCTCAGTCGTTGGATTGGGCGTAGGGGTTTTTGTTCGTACGAAACTCGATCCGAAGCGGAGTTCCCTTCAACTGGAAGGCGTCGCGGAAGCGTCCCTCCAGGTAACGGCGGTACGTTTCCGGAATGTTCGAGAGCGCGTTGCCGTGAATCACCACGATCGGTGGATTGGAACCACCCTGGTGCGCATAGCGCAGCTTCGGACGCGATACGCCGGCACGACGTGGTTGCTGGAACTCGACGGCCTCCTGCAACACGCGGGTCAGCTTGGGCGTCGGCAACTTGACCATGGCGGCAGCGTATGCGTCATCCACGGACTTCATCAGCGCGCCAATCCCGGTCCGCTCCTTGGCAGAGATGTAATGCACATTGGCAAACGACAGGAACTGCAGCTTGCGCTCCAGGTCATGCTTGATGCGGTCGCGCGCATGGCCCGTCAGGCCATCCCACTTGTTCACGCCAATCACGAGCGCGCGGCCCGATTCCACGATGAACCCTGCGATATGCGCGTCCTGGTCTGAAATATCCTGCTGCGCGTCGAGCAGCAACACCACCACGTTGGCGTCTGCGATCGACTGCAACGTCTTGACCACCGAGAACTTCTCGATTGCCTCGAAGACCTTGCCGCGCTTGCGCAGGCCGGCCGTATCGATCAGCGTATAAGGCTTGCCGTTACGCTCGAAATCCACATAAATGGCATCGCGCGTGGTGCCGGGCATGTCAAAGGCGATCACGCGCTCCTCGCCGATCAAGGCGTTGACCAGCGTCGACTTGCCGACATTCGGACGGCCAACGATGGCGATGCGGGTGCCATGGTCGTGCGCGTCGGCTGCCTCGGCAAGCTCCGGGCGCTCGGCAAAGGCCAGGTCGAGCGCTTCGTCCACGAGATCTCGCACACCATCGCCGTGGGCCGACGAAATGGCACGCGGGTCGCCCAGACCGAGTTCGTAGAAATCCGTGGCCACGGCGGTGTATTTCATCCCCTCGGCCTTGTTCACCGCGAGCAGGATGCGGCGGCCCGTCTTGCGAAGATAGTCTGCGATCACCCGGTCCTGGGGCGCTAGGCCGAGGCGCCCATCGACGAGGAAGATGACCACGTCAGCCTCGACCACGGCTTGACGTGTCTGCTTGGCCATCTCGGCAACGATACCTTCCTTAGCGACCGGCTCGAATCCGCCCGTATCAATTGCGATGAAGGGACGCTCGCCCACGCGGCCCTCGCCATAATGGCGGTCGCGCGTCAGGCCCGGCATGTCCGCGACGAGCGCGTCACGCGAACGCGTCAGACGGTTGAACAGGGTCGATTTGCCGACATTCGGCCGCCCAACGAGGGCAATCACTGGTTTCATGCTTGCGTACCGTGCGCGAGAGGCGTCACGGCAAATTCCGGTAGTTGCAACTGCTGTTGGCATCCGAACGGCCTGCCGAACAGATGCAAGACGCCCGCGGGATACGCGGGCGCGGGTTTGAGACGGTAGTGCCGCCTCGTATGATTCCTGTGCCGCCGCATGCTATCGGCATGCGGCGGCCAATATTACTCGGGCAGATAACCGTAAACGCCCCCGCCGCGCGTCTGCACGACAAGCGTCTGGCCAACCACCACCGGTGCCGCTCCGATGGGGTTTCCGTCTGTCTTCACGCGGGCGATGAACTTGCCGTCGTCGCGCGAGAGGAAATGCAGCCAGCCTTCGAAGTCACCGACGATGACTGCACGACCGAACGCCAGCGGCGTCCCAAGGTCACGCCACAGCAGGGATTCGTTCTTCCACAGATCCGCGCCGTTCCGTGCGTTGAAGCCGTACACGATCGACTTTTCATCAGCAGCGAAGAGCGCGCCGTCTCCCTGCGTCACGCCGGTCGGTGACGAGAAATCACGCCCCCAACGCGGCGCACCGGTACTGATATCGAAGCAGGCAACGCGCCCCTGGAAACTTGCCGCGCAAACCTGCTGGCCGTCGATGGATGGGGCGCCGGTCACATCGTTCAGGCGCTCGATTTCCGACACGCCGTGCGGATACGACACCGCAGCTTCCCAGCGCAGCCCACCGTTGCTGGCAGCCAGCGCACCCAGCTTGCCACCGGCAAAGCCGAGGATGATGTTGTCACCAGCGAAGACCATCGGCAGGCTGCTGCGCAGGTTCAGTGCAGACGGCGAGCGCTGGTAGATCCATTTGCGTTCGCCGTTGGCGGCATCCAAACCGAAGATGCGGCCGTCCGTGGTACGAACGACCACCAGCCCCTGCCCGACCAACGGCGCCGTCAGCACTTCGCCATTGACCGCAATCTTCCATTTCTGCGCGCCTTTCTCGTCGAACGCCACAACGGCGCCCTTCTCGCCGGCGACGGCAGTCAGCGCGCCGTCGCTGCCCGGGCCCGAGGTCAGATCCACATCAGCCTTGCCCTGCCACACGGTACGGCCCGTCGCGCCCTCCAGGGCAGTCACGGTACCGCCAGCAGACGACACGTACACGTTATTGCCGGCGACGGCAGGCTGCATCACGTAGCGACCACTCTTGCCGACGTTCACGCTCCACACCTGACGAACGCCCAGCACCTGCTGAACGTCCCGCAGCGTGGCCGGCTCATGCTTGTTCTTGCTGCTGAACAGCGAGCAACCGCCGAGGACGGCCACTGCGGACAGCGCCAGCACCGCCGCGCGCGCGGAACGTGCAATACCACTGCGTGCGACACCACTCTGCTCAAGTGCGTGAATCATGAAATCGGGATCCTTTGTTATGCGTTGAATTGCGCGCGACCTGCGCCTGCTCAGGCGCCGCCCAGGGCATCCAGCTTGAACTGCACGATCTGGCGCGCCGAAGCGTCTGCCGGGCCGAACTTCTCCAGCGCAAGCTTGTAGGCTGCGCGAGCGTCTTCCGCCTTGTTCTGCGCGGCGAGCAGGTCGCCACGGCGATCGGCATACAGCGCCGCAAAGGCAGGGGCAACGTCGCCGGACACCAGCGCGAGGCCCTGATCATAGGCTTTCTCGTCAAGCAGCAGCCCCGCCAGGCGCAACTTGGCTAGCGCTTTGTACTCTTCATCGCGCGCGTGGTCGATGGTCCATTGCAACTGGGCCTTGGCGCCGGCCGCATCGTTCGCTTCATATAGCGCCTTGGCCGCAGCCAGCGCAGACATCTGCGCATAGGCGGTGCCGCCGAATTTGTCTTCCATGTCGGTGGCCGCGCGCTTGAGCTTCTCGGCGTCCTTGCCCTCCACCGCCTTCTGCACTTGCTCGTACAGCACCGATGCCTCGCCGGCCTGCTTGCGCTGCCAGTTCTTCCAGCCGAACCAGCCGGCCATCGCCAGCAGTACCACAATGGCAACCCACGTCACCGCGTTGCCGTTATCGCGCCACCAGTGCTTGAGGCTCTCCAGTTGTTCCTGTTCTTCGAGATCGTAGGCCATGCTTTGCGGAGCTTGAGGTATTTGGGGTTGAGTCGCGGAATGGAAAAACCGTGGTCAGTCGCTGCTGGCCACCATGGCATCGATCAGGCGATCGACCAACTGGTCGGACGGCACAGACTGCTGGGCGTCGGCATTCGGGGCGCCGCGCAGCGGCTTGATCTGCACCACACCTTGGGCGACTTCATCGTCGCCAATGATAACCGCATAGGATGCACCACTCGCGTCCGCGCGCTTGAATTGGGACTTGAAGCTGCCATTACGCCCTTCCGCAGAAGCGTGAAGAATGACGTCCAGACCCGCGTCACGCAGCCGCTCGGCCGCCACCAGCGCCTGGACCTGCGCCTCGTCTCCCTGGTGAACGATATAAACATCGCAGCCTTGCGCTTCCGGCTCCAGCTTCTCTTCGCGCAGCAGTTCGATGATGCGCTCGACGCCCATCGCCCAGCCGCATGCTGGTGCGGGCTTGCCACCGATCTGCTCGATCAGTGGATCGTAGCGTCCGCCACCCGCCACCGTGCCTTGCGCACCGAGCTTATCGGTCGTCCACTCGAACACGGTGAGGTTGTAATAGTCCAGTCCACGCACCAGACGCGGGTTGATGGTGAACGGAATGTTATTGGCCTTGAGCAGCTTCTGCACCCCTTCGAAGTGCGCGCGCGACTCCTCGCCCAGGTAATCAATGAGCTTGGGTGCGCCTGCGGCCATCTCTTGCAGCGCAGGATTCTTGGTGTCGAGCACGCGCAGCGGGTTGATGTAGAGGCGGCGCTTGCCGTCTTCGTCCAGGATGTCCTGGAAGCCTTCCAGATACTGGATGAGATCAGCGCGATGTGCGGCGCGCTCTTCCGCCTGGCCAAGCGAATTCAGCTCCAGTTTCAGGCCGACGAGACCGAGATCGTCCCATAGGCGCTGGCACATCAGGATGACTTCGGCATCGATGTCCGGGCCTGCAAAGCCAAGCGCCTCCACGCCAACCTGGTGGAACTGACGATAACGACCGCGCTGGGGCCGCTCATGGCGGAACATCGGGCCCGTGTACCACAGGCGCTTCGGGCCGTCGTACAGCAGGTTGTGTTCGATCACGGCACGCACCGCGGCGGCCGTGCCTTCAGGGCGCATGGTCAGTTGCTCGCCGTTCAGCGCGTCAGTGAAGGAGTACATCTCCTTCTCGACGATGTCCGTCACCTCGCCGATGCCACGCACGAACAACTGTGTCTGCTCGACGATGGGCGTGCGGATCTGCTGATAGCCGTACGCGCGCAGCATGCTGCGCACGGCATTGTCGAAATGCTCCCAGAGCGGGGCATCACTGGGCAACAGGTCGTTCATGCCCTTGACGCCCGCGATCTTTTGCGCCCGTAGTTGTTTGGATTCGCTCATGATGTCACGTTAAAAGCCGGCCTCTTCTGCAGGCCGGCTTATGGATGCTTGCTGTGAAACCGGATGCCGTCTCAGGCCGTCACCGGGGGTTGCGCACCGTAATGCGTGCGCACGTACTCGTCGACAATCGCCTGGAATTCCTCGGCAATGCGCTCACCGCGCAGCGTCTTCACCTTCACGCCGTCGACGAACACCGGCGCTGCCGGCGACTCACCCGTACCCGGCAACGAAATGCCGATATTCGCGTGCTTGCTTTCGCCCGGTCCGTTGACGATGCAGCCCATCACCGCGACGTTCATTTCTTCGACGCCAGGGTACTGCTGCTTCCACGTCGGCATCTGCTCTCGCAGATAGGACTGGATGCGCGCCGCCAGTTCCTGAAACACCGTGCTGGTGGTGCGGCCGCAACCCGGGCACGCGATGACCATCGGCGTGAAATTGCGCAGGCCCATCGTCTGCAGGATCTCCTGCGCAACGATGACTTCCTTCTCCCGCGGGGCGCCCGGTTCGGGCGTGAGCGAAATGCGGATCGTGTCGCCAATGCCCTCCTGCAGCAACACGGACAGCGCGGCCGTCGACGCGACAATCCCCTTGCTGCCCATGCCGGCTTCGGTCAGGCCGAGATGCAATGCGTAGGTACAGCGCCGCGCCAGCTCCCGGTAGACCGCAATCAGATCCTGTACCGCAGACACCTTGCACGACAGGATGATCTGGTTGCCCGGCAAACCCAGCTCTTCCGCTTTCTGTGCCGATTGGATCGCCGACGTGATCAGCGCCTCGACCATCACCGTGCGGGCATCCCACGGCGTGGCACGGCGGCCGTTCTCGTCCATGATGCGGGCAAGCAGATCCTGATCGAGGCTGCCCCAGTTCACACCGATCCGCACCGGCTTGTCATAGCGGCAGGCAATCTCGATCATCTGTGCGAATTGCGTGTCGCGCTTCGCACCCTGCCCCACGTTTCCGGGATTGATTCGATATTTCGACAGCGCCTGCGCGCACTCCGGATAGTCCTGGAGCAGCTTATGACCGTTGTAGTGGAAGTCCCCCACCAGCGGTACATCGACCCCCATGCGATCCAGTTGCTCCCGAATGGCCGGCACTGCGGCCGCGGCAGCCGGTGTGTCGACGGTAATGCGCACAAGCTCGGAGCCGGCCCGCGCAAGTTCCTTGACCTGAACCGCCGTACCGATGGCATCCGACGTGTCGGTGTTCGTCATCGACTGCACGCAGACCGGCGCATCGCCGCCCACATGCACAATGCGTCCACCCCAGCGGATTTCTGCCGCACGCGAGTTCCGGCGCGGCAGCGGGCCTACCAAGGCGGGAGCGCAATCGAGAGGCGTGGAGGTTTCCATGATCATGCAGGGTGCCGCGCCAAAAGGGCGCCGCACCATTCAACAAAACGGTTCAGGGCAGGACAGCCCGTGCCACGCGATTGCGGGCGTACTTGCGGATGTCGACGGATGCACCGTCCACCGTCAACGCGTCGACCGCTTCGGCATTGCCGAAGACGACCTTGAAGGGCGGCATGCCGGTGAGGTCATGCGATTCACCTTCCTTGGACAGGCCACTGGCGAGTGTCTTGCCGGACTTATCCTTGATCTCGTACCAGGAAGCACCGGAAAACCGCACCGAGACGGTACCGCCGCTGGCCGACGATTCGGCGGGCTTGGCCGTCGTGGCGGCCGGAGCGTCCACCTCAACCACTGCAGGTTTCACATCCGCAGCGGCAACGGCAGGCGCCGAGGCCGCGTTGTTATCCGACCGAGGCAGCACTGGCGGGGCAGCCAGCGGCGCGGTCACCACGCCCGAGGCTGGAGCAGCCGGCGCAGTGGGCGTCAGCGGGACCGGCATCGATGCGGCGGGCGCTTCCGACTGAACAGTCGCAGGCGCCTGTGCCGTCTCAGACGGCGCCTGCTGTTCCGCAGACGCGGCCTCGCTTGCTGCAGGCCCCGCGGTCTGCGTGACGGCCGTCTGCGTGGCCAGCCACTGCTTCAGCCGGTCCATGCCGGCCAACGTAGCACCCACCACAACAGCGGCGACCAGCGCTCCAATCAGCCAGCCCCGGCTGCCACGTCGCTTGGCAAAACTCGGCCTGTCGGAGAACGACTCCCCCAACCCGCCTTCCGGCCGCAAGCCGATCGTGGTCACAGGGACGCGCGCATTCACGCGTGCCAACTGATCATCCACATCAACCTGCAGCGCACGTGCATACGCACGGATCAATCCCTTGGCGAAAGTCATGTCAGGCAATGCTCCGACATCCGCCGATTCCACCGCCCGCAGTTTTCCCGGCGCCACTTTCAGGCGCGTGGCCAGATCCTCAACCGTCAGACGTTGACGCTCTCGGCCGTCACGCAGTCGCTCGGCAATTTCGCGCAGCGCGCTGTCGCGCTCCGGCGACGCGGATGCCGGCGCATTCGAAGCAGGCGTTCCCCCTTGAGACGGGGCATCAGCGCTCGCCACGTCACGGTCAATCATCCCAGGCTCCTCGTTCGAAAGCCGCCTCTTCGGGCGCGTTGGGGAATCGGCGCTGCAATTGCGCGCTCCATGCATTCTGCTGGGAGACATCCCCCAGACGACGCGCAATACGGGCGCCGAGCCATAAGCTTTCGGCGCTCGGACTGCGACTGTTGACCCGTTCGATGAACGGCATGGCGCGCGCGTATTCGCGGCGCTTGTAATAGAGTTCCGCCAACGTCACGTTGGTCAGCGGATTATTGGCGTCGATGTACGTGGCGCGCGTGAGACTCTTCTCCGCGCCGTCCAAGTCACCCTGCCGCATCTGGCAGACGCCGAGGTTTGTCCAAGGCTTGGCCGGGCTGCCGGCAGCAGGCGTCTCGATGGCCTGGCGCAGCATCGTCATTCCCTGCGCGGGCTTCCCGCCCTGCGAGCACAGGAACCAGCCGTAGTTGTTCAACAGGTCCCCATCCTGCGGGGTAACCGCCAAAGCACGGCGGAAGCTGTCGTCGGCAAGCTCGTGCTGACCCAGGTTCATGTAGGCCAGCGCCCGGATGTGGTACGCCCCCGGCACGTTCGGATCGATCGCCATGGCGCTCTTGACCTCGTCAAGCGCCGTGGCGGCCTGCCCGGCCTCGAGATACTGGGTCGCCAGCTGCAGCCGGATCGCTGCGCGACGGCCTGTATCAGCCTGTTCGGAAATGGGCGTCTTGACGTCTTGCGTCTGGGCCGGCGGCGGCAATGCGCACCCGGCGGCTGCCAGCGTGAAGACCAGACTGACAGCAGTCGACCAACGCTTCATGCGGTACCCATACGTTGTGTGGATTCGGCCTCGACCACCGGGACCGGAACGATTTTGCCGAACTTCCCGCGCTCGGCCAGGCGGGTGCGATCCTTGACCTCGCCCGCCAGCTGGCCGCAAGCCGCATCGATGTCATCGCCACGCGTCTTGCGGATGGTGGTGACGATGCCTGCGTCGAGCAGTACCTGCGAGAAACGACGGATCTGCTCGTTGTTCGAGCGCTTCAGCCCTGATTCGGGAAATGGGTTGAACGGGATCAGGTTGAACTTGCACGGCACGTCGGCAACGACGCGCAGCAGTTCGCGGGCGTGCTCGACGGTGTCGTTCACGCCGTCCAGCATGCAATATTCGAAGGTGATGAAATCGCGTGGCGCAAACTCGAGGTAGCGGCGGCAGCCCGCCATCAGTTCGGCCAGCGGATACTTCTTGTTGAGCGGCACGAGGACGTCGCGCAGCGCATCGTTTGACGCATGCAGTGACACGGCAAGCGCCACCGGCAGATCGCGCGATAGCCGATCCATCATCGGCACCACGCCAGAGGTGGACACGGTCACACGACGGCGCGATAGCCCATACGCGTTGTCGTCCAGCATGAGGGACAACGCCGGCACCACCGCGTCGTAGTTCAGCAGGGGCTCACCCATGCCCATCATCACGACGTTCGTGATGACGCGATCATCCTTGGGGCCGCGACCAAGCTGCTTGCGCATGGCGAATTCAGCCATCCACAGTTGGCCGACGATCTCGCCCGTGCTCAAGTTGCGCGAGAAGCCTTGCTTGCCCGTCGAACAAAAGCGGCAGTTGACGGCGCATCCCGCCTGAGACGACACGCACAAGGTGCCGCGTGTCTCTTCGGGGATGTACACCGTCTCGACAGCATTGCCCTGCCCCACGTCGACCAACCACTTGCGCGTACCGTCAGACGAGAGATGATCGGAAATGACCGCCGGTGCCTGAATGGTGGCGCGGGTCGCAAGCTTTTCGCGCAGCGACTTGGCGAGATCGGTCATCTCGCCAAAATCACATGCGCCCGACTGGTGAATCCAGCGCTGCAATTGCTTGGCGCGAAATGATTTCTCGCCCAGGCTCTCGCAGTATGCGAGCAGGCCCTGTGCGTCGAAATCGAGGAGATTCACCATATCGTTCATGACTTGCAACCCGAAACCGCCAACGTGGTTCAGTGTTGACGCTCAGCGGCTGTAAATGTTCAGACCCGGGAAGAAGAAAGCCACTTCCACGGCAGCCGTCTCGGCAGCGTCGGAGCCGTGCACGGCATTCGCGTCGATGCTGTCGGCGAAGTCGGCGCGGATCGTGCCCTTCTCGGCTTTCTTCGGATCGGTTGCGCCCATCAGGTCGCGGTTCTTGGCGATCGCGTTTTCGCCTTCCAGCGCTTGCACCATCACCGGACCCGAGATCATGAAGTCGACCAGATCCTTGAAGAACGGGCGCTCCTTGTGCACAGCATAGAACTGCTCGGCTTCTGCGCGCGACAGGTGAATCATCTTGGCAGCGACGATCTTCAGGCCAGCGCCTTCGAAGCGGGCATAGATCTGGCCGATGACATTCTTGGCCACGGCATCCGGTTTGATAATCGACAGAGTGCGTTCGATCGCCATCAAAAACTCCAAAAAATGAAGGTGTTACGTCAAAGATAAACGTTGGATTCTAGCACGGGGCGGGGCCGGATTGAATCTCAGGCGGTGCAACCCAAGCCAATGCCTGGCAGGCGCGGAAGGCGCCGCCAAGATCACCCGCCGCAGCGGTACGCGTGCCTTGGGCTGCATGGCCTTAGGATCGCCTTACTGAGCGCACAAAAAATCACCCCAAACCGGCGTTTTTGCGCAGGAGCCTCCCCCGAACGCAGGAACCGCGTGGCATCCTGTCCCTCCAAAGAGGGACGATGTGGCTTGCAAAAGCAACCTCCGGATGCCACATTCGGTGTGTCGTCACATTGTCTGCAATGTCATCTACCCAAGGAGTTCGCATGGACAACCAACTCAACACGTACGGTTTTGGCGCTTCCGGCACCGCCGGCGCGTTGGCCGTCCGCAACCGCGTGCTGCGCAATACGTATTGGCTGCTCGCAATTTCCATGATCCCCACCATCCTCGGTGCGTGGATTGGCGTCGCCACAGGCTTCAACCTGATGGCACGCAACCCGCTCATGGGCTTCGTGCTGTTCATGGCCGTGGCCTTCGGCTTCTTCTACGCCATTGAGCGCTTCAAGAATAGCGGCCTTGGAGTTGCCCTGCTGCTCGGCTTCACGTTCTTCATGGGCCTGATGCTGTCGCGCCTCATCGGGATGATTCTCGGTTTTTCGAACGGCGCCTCGCTCATCATGACTGCCTTTGGCGGCACGGCCATCATCTTCGGCGCGATGGCTACGGTCGCCACGGTCAGCAAGCGCGACTTCTCGGGCTTGGGCAAATGGCTGTTCATGGGCGTGCTGGTGCTGATCGTCGGCTCGGTGGCCAACATCTGGCTACAACTGCCGGCAATGATGCTCACGATCTCGGTGCTGGCCATCGCGATCTTCTCGGCCTACATCCTGTTCGACGTGCAACGCATCGTGAATGGCGGCGAAACCAACTATGTAACCGCTACCCTGGCGATCTACCTGGACGTCTACAACATCTTCACGAACCTGCTCGCCATCCTCGGAATCTTCGGCGGCAATCGCGACTGACGTCGCGCTGCGCCGCTGGCGGCACAGCAAAAAGGAAAAACCGGCGCACCAAGCGCCGATTTTTTGTCGGCTGCGCGGAGCCCGCCATCAATTCCGCTCAAACACCGCCATTGATTCCACATGCGACGTGTGCGGAAACATGTTCACCACACCCGCCCCCGCCAGCCGATAACCGGCTTCGTGCACGAGCAGACCGGCATCACGTGCCAGCGTGGCCGGATTGCATGACACGTAGACGATGCGACGCGGCAGCAGCGCTGCTGCGTCGCCACCACGCTGGGCCAACTCCGCCAGCGCCTTGGACACAGCCAGCGCCCCCTCGCGCGGCGGGTCGACCAACCAGCGGTCGAACTTGCCCAACGCGGCAATATCGTCAGCCGTCACTTCGAACAGGTTCCGGCACGCAAACGTCGTCTTCGAATCGAGTCCGTTGTGCTTGGCATTGGCAAGCGCACGGGTGGTCAGCGCCTCGCTGCCCTCGATGCCCATGACTTCGCGGGCCCGGGTCGCCATCGGCAGCGTGAAGTTGCCAATGCCGCAGAACAGGTCGAGCAAGCGGTCGGCAGGCTGCGCGTCCAGCAGCTTCAACGCGCGCGACATCAACACGCGATTGATCTGGTGGTTGACCTGGGTAAAGTCCGTCGGCTTGAACGGCATCGTGATACCGAACTCAGGCAACGTGTAGGTCAGTTGGCGGTCAAGCGGATAGAACGGGTAGACCGTGTCTGGCCCCTTAGGCTGCAACCAGAACTGCACGTCATGCTGATCAGCGAACGCTCGAAGTTCGTTTTCATCGGCGGGCGTAATGGGTTCCAGATTGCGCAGCACCAGCGCCGTCACATCCTGACCGACTGCCAGTTCGATCTGGGGCATGCGCTGCACGATCGACAGGCGCCCCACCAATTCGCGCAGCGGCACCAGCAACGCCGACACATGCGGCGGCAACACCTCGCAGGAAGTCATGTCGGCGACATAGCTGCTCTTGCGCTCGTGAAAACCGACCAGCACACCACCCTTGGCCGCAACATGCCGCACCGTCAGGCGGGCGCGATAACGGTAACCCCAATCGGGCCCCGCGATCGGCCTGAACACGACATCAGGCCGCAGTTTGGCGAGGTGCCACAGGTCATCCTCCAGGACACGCTGCTTGATGGCAACCTGCGCTCGAGAGTCCAGATGCTGCATCGAGCAGCCGCCACAGACACCAAAGAACTTGCATGGTGGCCTCACGCGCGAAGCGGACTGGCGCAGAATAGTCACCACACTCGCCTGCTCGTATGACGGCTTGGCACGATGAGTGCGATACATCACCCGCTCGCCCGGTAACGCGCCTTCCACGAAAACAACCTTGCCGGGCGTGCCGTCTTCGTTGACCAGGCGACCGACACCGCGCGCCTCGCTGTCGAGGGAGACAATCTCCAGCGGGCCCGCCACAGGCATCTCGGGCTTCCTGCGGCCCCGCGACACCTTGGCTGGCTCAGCGGCTGCTGGATCAGAAGACGAAGGCGTGACATTGGATGCAGCTTGAGACACGGGCGAGCCTGGGAAAATGGGGGACAAGGGCGGCATTGTAAGACACCGGAGGGCCAGCATGGGCACCATCATCCTGACGTGGAACATCCAATGGGGCCGCGGCGCCGACGGGCGCGTTGACCTCGCACGCCAACTCGGCGAAGCAAGCGCCATGGGGAAGCTTGACGTGCTGTGCCTGCAGGAGGTGACCGCCGGCTTCGGCAGCCTCCCCGGTCACCCGGGCGTCAATCAATGGGGAGAAATCGCGAACGCACTTGGCGCGCAGTACACCGTGATCGGGGGCTTCGCGCTCGAACGCGGCGACGGCACGCGCGTACAACGCTTCGGCAACGCCATCGCTACACGACTGCCCGTGCTGTACGTCATCCGCCACGCGCTCCCTTGCCCGCCGGATACGACGCCGACGATGCCCCGCATGGCCATCGAGGCGGTTCTGCAGGCCCAGTTTGGCCCGCTGCGCGTCATCACGACGCATCTGGAGTATTACTCGGAACCTCAGCGGCTTGCGCAGGTTGACGCGCTACGCGCCATCCACGCGGAAGGCTGCGCCCGAGCAGCCCACCCGCCCATCCTTGGCCCCGAACCGGAAGATGGCCCCTTCCGGCCGCTCGCGCAAA
>JAGWNU010000280.1 GCA_028871175.1 Burkholderiaceae bacterium
GTAGACGACGAGTTTGACGCGCAGCACGGCCAGCGTTTCGGCCCGTGCGCGCAGCTCCGCTTCCAGCGCCGCGGCATGCGATTCCAGCAGGCGTTGGCGCGCCGACACACTCTCCAGACTGTCGCCCTGCCGCCGCAGTGCGGCGTACGCCTGCATCTGCGCGATCGGCATCCCGGTATCGCGCAGGCGCAGCAGGAACTCGAGCCATCTCATGTCTTCGGTGCGGAAGACACGATGGCCGTTATCGCGCCGCTGCACGCTGTCGAGCAGGCCGATGCGCTCGTAATAGCGCAGCGTATGCGTCGACAGGCCGGTGGCTTCTGCAACTTGGGCGATGGTCAGGAATGTGGTCATGAACGGAGCTTAGAAGTTAGAGCGCACTCTAAGTCAAGCGACTTTAACGTGATTTCTGCCCGGCCGTGCCTCTGCGGAGCTCGCCCAAACAAAACGCCGGCCCCTGTTGAGGGCCGGCGCCGTGGTGTGCAGAAGAATCAGCGGGTTGGCGGGTGATCAGCCGCCCACGCCGTACGCGCTCTTGTCCTGGAGTTTCGGCCGGTGGTCGCGCTTCTTTTTCTTCGTGTGGTGGCGCGTTTTCTTTTCGCTGGCGGCCGGGGCGGAGGCAGCCGGCGCAGGCGCGGCGGCAGGCGCAGCCGGTGCTGCCGGCGCTGCAGGAGCGGAAGCCTGCGCGAAGGCGCCGGCGCTGAAGGCTGCTGCCACGAGGGCGGCGAGAAGCTTGTTCATCGTATTGTCCTTATGAAGAGACTGGATTGCGGCGTGTCCGATGCCGGAGGGACGTGACCCCACGCGCCCCACGCCACGGCCAAACAACGCGCGGCCCCCAGCGTTGGGATGACCCGCGCATCACCGGGGAGTGTGGTGTAAGACCCTTCGATTGTCCACCCGAAGCCTGACAGTGCGCGCATGCGCGGGCGCGTGTCTTGATGCGTCTCAACTCATGGCCACCCACCGCAAGCACCCGGAACGCACGCGTGTTACGCGCGCTTACACCGTGGGCAGAACGCTTACAAACGGCGGTCAGCGCGCCCTCAATGTCAGACGTTTTTGGAGGCATGGATCGCAAATGGGACGAGATCCATGTATCTGGAGTCCCGCCAATATCCCGCTCGTACCTGATTAAGGAGTCTCACATGAAAGTCGCTCAATCCCTGGCCGCTCTGATCGTTGCTGGTGCCTTCGCAGCCCCCGTGTTCGCCGCTGGCACCGCGTCCGCACCGGCCGCCGCACCTGCACCGGCAGCGACCGCTGCAGCGACGACCACCGATGCCGCTTCGGCACCGAAGGCTGCTGCCAAACACGAGAAGAAGCGCGCCCACAAGAAGGCCCACAAGGCTGCAGCCAAGTCGGAAGCCAAGGCTGACGCGGCTTCGACCCCGAAGGCCGCTGCACCCGCCAAGCAATAAGGCTGTCTGCACGAAGAAGAACGCCGGGATCCTGCCCGGCGTTTTTTCATGGGCGCGCGGCGCGGCGTGGGTGCTCTACAATGGCGCGCCCCCACTTCCGCACCCGCCCCATGCTCCGCCGCCTCGCGTTTCGTACCCTGCTTCTGAGTACCGTGATCACATCATGGCCCCTGATGCCGGCGGCTGCGGCGGAATCAGGCGCTGCAACGTCGGACTGGAGCATTTCTGTCGGCCCGTCCGTCTACGTTGCTCCCAAATACCCGGGCGCGGCCTCCAGCTTCGTATTTCCGTGGATCGACCAGGAGATCGAATATCAGCACCGGTTCTTCTCGAAGGGCATGGACTTCGCAGGCGTGTATGTCGTCAACGACGACACGTGGCAGATTGGCGGCAACTTCCAGTTCGATCCGACCTGGCGCCATGCGCACGACGATGCCAGGCTCAATGGCCTGGGCAACGTCAATACCACGGTCCGCGCCAAGGCATTTGCACAGTACACGGTGTCGTTCCTGACGCTGTCCACCGACGCCGAGCAGGATGTCCTCGGCAATCGCCAGGGCCTGATCGTCAATGCCGATGCCTACGCCAGCGCCCCGCTGGGCCGCTGGCTCTTCAGCCTCGGCACCGGGGTGTCGTGGACCAATGGCCAATACATGCGCACCTTTTTCGGCGTGGACGATGGACAAAGCGCGCGCTCGGGCCTGCCCGTGTTCGCCACGCATGCCGGCATCCGCGATATCCATGTCAACGCCATCGTGACCTGCCAACTCGATGACCACTGGACGGCCAATGGCTCGCTGACGGTTGCGCGGCTCCGGGGCGACGCCGCCGACAGCCCGATCACGCAGCGCCGCCAGCAGACCACGGCCATGGCATCGCTCACCTACCGCTTCCGTTGAGCGACGTTCGCCGAAACTGCCGCACATGACCTTCGACCCGTCGACGCTCAAGGCCTTGTGCTTCGATGTACAGGGCACGCTGGTGGATTTCCATACCCCCGTCATCGAAGCCGGTGAAGCGCTGGCCGCGCGCCGCCAGTTCGTCGCCGACTGGTCCGAAATCATTGTGCGCTGGCGCGCTGGTTATCGGGTGGGCATGGACGCCATCCTGGCCGGAAACCGCGGCTGGACTTCCACGGACACCATCTACCGTGAAGCGTTGGATACCCTGCTGCAGGACTATCCCTGGGCACAGCGCGTGAGCACGGAAGACCGCGACCTGCTCAACGCCACATGGAGTCAACTGCGCCCGTGGGCCGATACGCCGCAGGGCTGCACCGCCTGCGGTCGCGCTACCTGACGGCGGCGCTGTCCAACGGCAGCATGGCTTCGGTGATCCGCATTGCGCGGCATGGGGGGCTATCCTTCGACGCCATCCTGACGGGTGAACTGGTGAAATCGTTCAAACCTGATCCCAAGGTCTATGACCTCGCGATCCGCTCGCTCGGGGTGGCGCCCAGCGAGGTCATGATGGTCGCCTCACACAAGTACGACCTGATGGCCGCCCGGGCGCGGGGTTGGCGGACGGCATTCATTGCGCGCCCGCTCGAGTTTGGCCCGGGCGCAACGGTCGATACCGCACCGGACCCGGCGTTCGACTGTCATGTGGCTGACATGGGCGAGCTTGCCGACCTGCTTGCCGCCTAGCGCAATCGGTTGCATGCGCGCCAAAGCTGCCGTGGCAGCCGATGACGTCCGGGACAAACCCTGATCAAACCAGAACTTCAGGGACGTGCATCTCACCCAAATGGACCATGCTTCCTTTTCGCAACAGGCGCAGCCGCGCGTGTGCGCAAGCCGCCCGAATTTTTTGCTAGTCTGTTTCGTAGGCAGTGATCAATGCTGATCAACGCGCGCTCAATGACTGGTGTCGCCAGCATATCGGCTGACGCCAGCACGACAGGAGGGCCTCACCATGTTGCGGTGGATTGCAAACTGGGCTTTGAATCACGCACCCTCTCCCGAAAAGCAGGCCGAACGGGCGCTCAACGAGCTGCGCATGGAGCTGTATCAAGCGGAACAGCGCGTGCTTGACGCGCAGATGCATGCCGACTACTACCGCGCCCGCCTGACCTTCCTGGAAGAGGTCGTCAAGAAGGGCATCGAGCGCGTCTCGGACCAGCGCAAGGGCAAACAGGAAAGCGCGCACGCGCTGCGCGCCGGGCTCAAGTTCACGGCGGAACTGTGGCGCGAGTCGCAGGCGCAACCGCGTGATCCCCATCTGCTGCGCCGTCGCACGGCGATGTCGTTCATCGATCCGCACGACGCGCACGTCGATGGGCATCGTGACCCGAAGATCCATCACATTTCAGAGCTCTCCGGGGGGGCGCATTTCGACGGCAACGTCAACCCGATCCCGCAGGCGAAGCACGTTTCGCCGGAATAGCGGGAGCGCTCGCGGGCGGACCCCGGCGGCAATGCCTGCGCCGGGTTATTGCCGCGTCTCGCCGCGGGCATCCTTGGCATCCGACGCCGTCCGCCCCGGACGCCGCCAGCGCAGGCGCTTCGTTCGCAGGAAGTGCTGCCAATCGACTTTTGCGAAGCCGTACACCAGGCCCAGGAACGCCAGCTGGGACACCACGAAATACACGCCCATGTAGGCGCCGTCGATCTCCGACTCTTCATCCAGATACCGCGCGCCGATCTGTGCGATGTGTGTCCAGGTGAGGTAGCTCACCCAGCGGCCGAAGAAGAAAGGCAGCCCGATCAGCCATAACCGCATGCCGGTCAGGCCGTACGCGATGAAGACGTAGTTGGAGGGGAATGGGCTGAACGCATAAGCAAGCATCAGCCCGGCCGTCATGCCCTTGCGCTGCTCCAGCCAGGCGCGGACCACATTGATGTTCTGCCGG
>JAGWNU010000044.1 GCA_028871175.1 Burkholderiaceae bacterium
CGGGGCAGGGCACGCCCAGCACGGCAAGCAACGGGCGTGCCGCCTTCAGGTGCATTGCCCCGACGAGGCCGATCGCGACCGTGAGCGCTGCCACGCTGGGCACTGCGTAGCGTTTCAGCGCGCGGGCCGGTTTCATTGGCAGTTCTGGGCGGTGTTGGGGCCCAGGTACTGAGGCATCGACGACACGATGGTGGACTTCAGACCGGTAAGGACAGGCGCCACACGCGTGATGTAGGCATCAGGAACGCCATCGCTCTTCATGACGGCAGCGGCATCGGTGATGAACTGATCGAACACGCAGCCCGGGATGCCGACGTCCGAATGCGCGGCGGCCATGTCGTCACACATCACGGTGGTACCGTCCGCCGCGACTTGCCCCGGATAGCTGAACGGACCGCCGAACAGCGCCTTGAACTGGAGGTTCAGGCAAGCCTTGAGACGCCCGACCGTGTCATGTCCGGGCTGGCCGATATTGGCGAAATACGGCGCTTCCTTGGGATCCGCGAGCAGACCGGAGACCGCATCGTCCACGACCTTCGAAATGGCGGCCGGTGCGCTGGCGTCTCCGCCAAGTCCTACCCACATGTCGGCGTTTTGCGGATACTGTGCTGTCGACGCGGTAGATGTTGGTGTGTTGTCGCCGCCGCCGCATGCACTCAGTGTCGCGGCGGTCAACGTCACAACCAATAGCAGTGATCGCTTCATGGGCAAATCTCCTCTGGTCAGGTATGGAAAGCGCACCGCGCGGCGTGCCTTGATCGCTGCGCAGTACTGCCGGTACATACGTCGCGCGCGCGAGATCGGATGCAGGACGGACCAGGAATTCGATCGATTCTCATGGAGGCGATGACACCAAGGTGAGCACGATTGCATCCATTCGCGTCGACGGACCGTATCTACGCAGGTCTACCTGCATTCCACGCGTACTTTCATGGTGATCCTGTTCAATTGCCGCCATGCTCCCGCGCCCCAGGCAGCGGCGGGCGCCAGCCTCGAAGGAGGCGCGACACGCTGTCACGACGCAGCATGGGAGCGGCCATGTCGATGACCCGCCTCACGCGTCGAGCCTGGCTGGCTGCAGCGCTATCGAGCCTGGCAGGCTGCTCCGCCCTGGATGTTCTGAACGCCGTGTCCAAGTCCGACGCGAGTGTTCCGGCGCTCGGCTTGGCGTACGGCGACAACCCGCGACAGAAGCTCGACGTCTACCGGCCTGTCCGGCCCATGGCAGGGCCTGCGCGCGCGGTCGTGTTCTTTTATGGAGGGTCTTGGCGGGAGGGCGCTCGCACGGACTACGCCTTTGTCGGCGAGGCGCTGGCCGCTACCGGCGCGATTGCGATGGTGGCCGACTACCGGCTGTTTCCGGAAGTCAGTTATCCGGGGTTCCTGGAGGACTGTGCTGCAGCCACGGCCTTCGCGCATCGCTGGCTCGCGCAGCAGGGCTTTGCGGACGCACGCCTGTTCGTCGCCGGCCATAGCGCGGGCGCCTACAACGCGGCCATGGTGGCGACCGACTCGCGCTGGCTGGGCGCGCACGGGCTGAGCACCGAGTCCCTTTCGGGTTGGATTGGAATGGCAGGCCCATACAACTTCCTGCCCATTCAAGCGACCGACGTACTGCCTGTGTTCAATCACCCGCATGAGACGCAAGACAGCCAGCCGGTATTCCATGTGGATCAGCGCTGGCAGCCTCCTGCGCTCCTGCTCACCGGTGAGCGCGATGCATATGTTGACGTGCGGCGCAACACGCTATCGTTGGCCGAGCGGTTGATGCAGTATCGACATCCGGTTGAGCTCAAGGTCTATCCGCGACTCGATCACAAGACGCTGGTGGCGGCGCTCGCCTCGCCGCTGCGGTTTCTTGGGCCGGTGCTGTCCGACGTGGCGGATTTCGTCGCCAAGACCTAGTCCCGCGTGCGGGACGCTGCGCCGGCGAACGGTCCAGCGAACGCCGGACCGTTCGCGCTCACACCGCGCGGCGCACCATCAATTCCTTGATCTTGCCGATGGCCTTGGTCGGGTTCAGACCCTTCGGGCACACATCGACGCAGTTCATGATGGTATGGCAGCGGAAGAGGCGATACGGATCTTCCAGGTTGTCCAGACGCTCGCTGGTGGCCTGATCACGGCTGTCGGCGATGAAACGATACGCCTGCAGCAGACCGGCGGGGCCGACGAACTTGTCCGGGTTCCACCAGAACGACGGGCACGACGTCGAGCAGCTCGCGCACAGAATGCACTCGTACAGGCCGTCGAGCTCTTCACGCTCTTCCGGCGACTGCAGGCGCTCCTTCTCGGGCGGCGGCTCGTCGTTGATCAGGTACGGCTTGATCGAGTGGTACTGGTTGAAGAACTGCGTCATGTCCACGATCAG
The DNA here is from genome assembly GCA_028871175.1 of Burkholderiaceae bacterium. GTDB lineage: Bacteria > Pseudomonadota > Gammaproteobacteria > Burkholderiales > Burkholderiaceae > Ralstonia > Ralstonia condita. Next base: position 2,372 of record JAGWNU010000044.1, read on the forward strand.
GTCGCGCACCACGGGCAGCCCCGGCAGCGGGCGCAGCACGATCTTCTCGGGCAGCTCACGCATGTTGGTCAGGCACGCCAGGCCATTCTTGCCGTTGATGTTCATGGCGTCGGAGCCGCACACGCCTTCACGGCACGAGCGACGGAACGCGATCGACTCGTCGAGCTTCTTGAGCTTGATCAGCGCGTCGAGCAGCATGCGCTCGTGACCGTCGAGTTCAACCTCGTAGGTCTGCATGCGGGGCGCTGCGTCCTTGTCCGGATCGTAGCGATAGACTTCAAAAATACGCTTCATTTTTGTGGGCCCTTCTTATCCGTTAGAACGTACGCGCCTTGGGCGGCACCGATTCCACCGACAGCGGCTTCAACTGCACGGGCTTGTAGTCGAGGCGGTTGCCATCGGAATACCACAGCGAGTGCTTCATCCAGTGTTCGTCGTCGCGGTTCGGGAAGTCGCTGTGGGCGTGAGCACCGCGTGACTCCTTGCGGGCGGCGGCCGACACCATCGTCGCCTTGGCCACTTCCACCAGGTTGGCCACTTCCAGCGCTTCGATGCGCGCGGTGTTGAACACCTTGGACTTGTCCTTCAGGTGGATGTTGGCGGCGCGCTCGCCCACTTCCAGGATGCGCTCGACGCCTTCATCCATCAGCTTCTGCGTACGGAACACGCCCGCGTGCGACTGCATGTTGCGGCGGATGTCGTTGGCCACGTCCTGCGCGTACTCGCCCGAGCTGGACGCATCCAGCTTGGCCAGGCGCTCGAGCGCACGGTCGGCGGCATCGGCCGGCAGTGGCTTGTGCTGCTGGTTCTTCAGGTTCTGCGCAATGATGTGGTTGCCCGCCGAACGGCCGAACACCACCAGGTCGAGCAGCGAGTTCGTGCCCAGGCGGTTGGCGCCGTGCACCGACACGCACGAGCATTCGCCAATGGCGTAGAAACCGTTGACGACCTCGTTCGGGTTGCCATTCTTCGGCACCACGACCTGGCCGTGATAGTTCGTCGGAATGCCACCCATCTGGTAGTGGATGGTCGGCACCACCGGAATCGGTTCCTTGATGGCATCGACGTTGGCGAACTTCAGCCCGATCTCGCGGATCGACGGCAGGCGCTTCATGATGGTCTCGGCGCCGACGTGGGTCAGGTCGAGCAGCACGTAGTCGCCGTTCGGGCCGCAGCCACGGCCTTCCTTGATTTCCTGGTCCATCGAGCGCGACACGAAGTCACGCGGCGCCAGATCCTTCAGCGTCGGGGCATAGCGCTCCATGAAGCGCTCGCCATCCTTGTTACGCAGGATGCCGCCTTCGCCACGCACGCCTTCCGTGATCAGCACGCCCGCACCGGCCACGCCGGTCGGGTGGAACTGCCAGAACTCCATGTCTTCGAGCGGGACGCCTGCGCGCGCTGCCATGCCCAGGCCGTCACCGGTGTTGATGAAGGCGTTGGTGGACGCTGCGTAGATCCGGCCTGCACCGCCCGTGGCGAACAGCGTCGTCTTCGCTTCGAGGATGTAGACCTCGCCGGTTTCCATTTCCAGCGCCGTCACACCCAGCACGTCGCCGTCCTGGTCGCGGATCAGGTCCAGCGCCATCCATTCGACGAAGAAGTGGGTCTTGGCCCGCACGTTACGCTGATACAGCGTGTGCAGCAGCGCGTGGCCGGTGCGGTCAGCCGCGGCGCAGGCACGCTGCACGGGCTTCTCGCCGTAGTTCGACGTGTGGCCGCCGAACGGACGCTGGTAGATGGTGCCGTCGGCGTTGCGGTCGAACGGCATGCCGAAGTGTTCCAGCTCATAGACCACGTTCGGTGCCTGGCGGCACATGAACTCGATCGCGTCCTGGTCGCCGAGCCAGTCGGAGCCCTTGACGGTGTCGTAGAAGTGATAGTGCCAGTTGTCTTCGCTCATGTTACCCAGCGAAGCACCGATGCCACCCTGCGCCGCCACGGTGTGCGAGCGGGTGGGGAAAACCTTGGACAGCACGGCCACGGAGAGGCCGGCTTCTGCCAGCTGCAGCGATGCGCGCATACCCGAACCGCCCGCACCGACGATCACCACGTCGAACTTGCGGCGCGGCAGTCCAGTCTTGACTGCGACCATGTCTTAAACCCTCCAGAGAATCTGAGCTGCGTAGCCCGCGCAACCAACGAGCCACAGAATCGTCAGCACTTGCAGCGTCAAACGCACTGCCACGGGCTTGACGTAATCCATCCAGATGTCACGCACGCCGATCCAGGCGTGATACGTGAGCGACAGGATCGCCAGGAACGTCAGCAGCTTCATCCACTGGTTGGCGAACAGGCCTGCCCAGCTCTGGTACGACGTGTCCTTCGAGAGCAGGAACGACGCCAGCAGCACGACGGTGTACACCGCCATGATCACCGCCGTCACGCGCTGCGCGAGGAAATCCTTCAGGCCATAGTGCGCGCCGACGACCAGGCGCTTGGGGCCAATTGCGTGCTGTGTCATGTTATGCGTTTGCTCCAAACAATTTGAATGCCACGATTGCCGTGAGCGCCAACGACACCGCGAAAACGGCCATGGCCGTCCGCCGGCTGTTCATCTTGGCGGTGGCGTTGTGGTCCACGTCCATCCACAGGAAGCGCAACCCGGCGCAGAAGTGATGAAGGTACGCCCAGCTCAATCCCAGGACGACCACTTTTACAGGCAAGGTCGTCAGCGTCTGCCTGAAGCCGTCGAAGGCGGGCTCGGAAGCCAGGCTTCGCCCGAAGAGATGCAGCAGGAATGGCAGGGCCAGGAACAACAGTGCACCACTGACCCGATGAAGAATCGACACCCTCGCCGCGACCGGCATGCGGTACTTGGTGGTGATGTCGGTGAAACCGATGTTCCTGTAGACGGCAGTTCCTTTTCTTGAATGGTTTGCCACGTTGTTCTCCAGACAGACTCCAGACAAATATGAGGTTGATCAAGCTTGTGGGCAGGCTCGGCGCCGTGGTGCGTCGGTCTCCAGCGATCAGCCTGTGCCTGCCACACCGGCGAGTGCAAGTGACACGGCCGCGACGGCGGTCAGCAGACTGCGCAACCCGAAGTACCACGCCGGAATCGCTCTGCCCCGCCAGAACATGGCATCGACCACCCAGCAGACGGCCAGCACGATCGCCAGCCTGACGAGGGCAGCACGAGGCTCCCCACTGATCGTCACGGCCCACGCGGCGAGCGATGGCACGACGCTCCAGGCAAGCTGAACGAAATGCCTGCGGGTGGCGACGGGCTCGCGCAATACAAGACCCCAGTGCACGGCACCCACGAACGACGCGATGGACACCCCATACACCAGCAGCGCATGTTCGTATTCACCGCTGGCGACAGGGGTCCGCATGCAAAGCCACGCCAGCACAACGAACGGGATGAGACCGCCGATGCCAAGCACCACAGCAAGGACGCGCGCGTCCATCGATCGTCCGCTCATGATTTTGGCGGCACGAGCAACCGGCCATGGCCGCCATCCACGCTGATCTGCTGACCCGTGACCCAGGAAGCGGCGGGGCTGAGGAGGAATTCGGCAAGCGCTGCGGTGTCGTCACCCTGTCCGAGCCGGCCCAGGGGGTTGGCCTTTGCGAGTCGCTCCGCAACCGTCGGGGAGCCGGTCAGCCGTGCTGACATGGCCGACGTCGTCAGCCCCGGATGAATGCAGTTGACGCGGATGCCACGCTCCGCATACGTCGCGGCGGCTGACTGCGCAAGCTCCCCAACCGCAGCCTTTGCGCTGGCAATGGCTTCGTGATTCGGGAAGCCGGCAGTTGCGGCAACGGAGCCGATCAGCACGGCACTCGCGCGCGCCTTGTGCGCGATGGCCTGCTGCACGAACAGGCGCAGCACATTCCACGCCGAGAAGAAATTGGTATCGAGTGTCTGCCTGAGCTCGTCGTCCGACGTCAGGTGAAGCGGCTTGATGACGATGGATCCGACGCAATGCGCCAGCCCCTCCGGCGCACCGAAATGCGCGACACCCGCCTCGATGGCAAGCTGGGCGCTGTTCCTGTCGATGACGTCGGCAGGGCAAACCAATACCTCAGGTGATGCAAGCGATGCAGCGAGCGTGTCCAACCGGTCCCGATCCCGCGCCGTCAGGACCAGCGGGATCCCCGCGTGGTTCAATCGCCGCGCGAGCGCGCTGCCAACGGCGCCGCTGGCACCGGTAATCCAAACAAATCCCATTGTTACGTCCTAACGTGTTCTGGCCTTGAAGCGACAAGCAACCGGCGCTGATGCATGGTGACCGCTGGCTCCGTCAACCGGCACGCGCCAGCTCGCGGTTCATCAATCCTTCCTGACGCACGATTTCCGCAAGCGCGGTCTCGAGCAGTTGGGCGGCGCGATTCGCGACGTTGCCAAGACGGCGGTGCAACAGGGCATCGCTCGGTGATCGCGATATGCATTCATCGCTGTAGCGTTGAAACGCACTGAGCTGCAGCACAAGTTCGGCAAGGTGCCGTGGGCATTCGCATTGGATGGCCGATGCGATGCCCGCGAGCGAGGCAAGCGCTTTCTCGTCGAACCGGCGCATTGCGCGCGGCGCGGTACCGGCATTCAGTCTGTCTGCCTGACGGTGCGCCGTCGCCCAGTCGGCCAGTTCTGCGATGAGGTGCGCGGGCCTGGCCTGCGTGTCGGCCCGACGGACAACGCGTATGCCCGCGAGCCCCGCCAATTCGGTCGCACGGCTGCTGCCAAATGCGTAGATCACACTGACCGCCTTGGCATGCACGGCTTCTGACAGCGACACGATGCGCGCAACCGTCTCGTCATGCAGCGAGGGGACGGAGACCAGCAACGCGTCGGCGGTTATCCCGGCATGGGCGTGTTGAAAAGCGTCTTCGAGGGAGCTCGCGTACGCGCAAATGCGCATGCTGCCAAACGTCGCGCCGGCGCCCGGCATGTCGACCGGGCCGACCACCAGCAGAGAGAGCGTCTCGGGCAGTTCCGCTTGCGTGTCCTCCGGCGATAGCATCAGCGCCTTCAGGGCCTCCCAGTCCAAGCCAGCGATCGCGCTGATGGGGTGGCCTTGATCCACGAGAGTCCTGATCAACCGCAGACGTCTCACGTCTTCGTCTGAATACAGCCGCTGCCCTGAGGGCGTCTTTGGGGGGGAGACCACGGCATACCGACGTTCCCAGATCCGCAACGTGGCAGCGGGCATCCGCGCCAGGCGCGCGGCTTCGCCGCTTCGATAGCGACGTGGCTCCATTGAGGTGAAGTGCTTTCCCACAGTCTCTCCTGATCACAACATCAGGCTAGCGGCTGACTGCATCAGAAGACAAAAACTTTTTACGCCGGTGAAACGTCTCGTCGGTACATGAGTCGAGAATGTGTTGATATTCGTGGCCGAAACCGCGAGCAGAGGCGCACTGCGAACCGCCTGACGTCCCTATACTCAGGACCAAGTTCACAGCCATGCCGAAAGTCGCCCTCGGCCAGTTTCGTTTCATGAATCGAGAAGATGAGTCAGCCCGCGTCGCTGTCGTAGGCGGCGGCATTGCCGGCCTCGCTTGCGCGCATGTGTTGTCGCAAGGCGGACATCGGGTCACCGTGTTCGAGAAGAGTCGCGGTGTTGGTGGCCGCATGAGCACGCGCCGCGGTGACGGCTGGCAATGCGACCATGGCGCGCCGGACTTTCAGGCGCACGACGCGAAATTTGCAGGGGAGGTCGCACGCTGGACAGCGGCGGGCGCGGTTGCGCCATGGCCTGCACGCGTCGTGTCGTTGTCGCCGGGCACGCCTCCCGTGGCCACCCCGTCCGTTACGCGATATGTGGGTGTGCCGGGCATGACGATGCCGGCTCGGCTGCTGGCTGCGGGTGTGAAGACGGTCACGGCCACGACCATCAACGCGCTGATGCGCGAAGACCATTTCTGGCGGCTGTCGTCTGTCGAAAGCGGCCTCGTCGATGACCGGTTCGACATCGTCGTCGTCGGTGTTCCGTCGCCGCAGGCCGTGCCGCTGCTCGAGCGGCCAGCGCCTGATTTTGCGCATGCCGCCGCGAGTGCCCGGATGCGGCCGGTTTGGGTCGTGATGGCGCAGTGTGAAGGCGATGCAGACCTGGGCTTCGATGCGGCGGTGGTCAACGCAGGGCCGTTGGGCTGGATTGCAAGCGATACCAGCAAGCCCGGCCGCACCGGCCACGGAACGTGGGCACTGCATGCGTCGTCCGCCTGGACCGATGCGCATCTGGAAGAGGCGCCGGAGGACGTTGCGCGCATGCTGGTTGCCGCATTTCGCGAACTGGGCGGGCCGGCAGTGCACGCCGCGACAGCGCATCGTTGGCGCTATGCGGTACCCCTGGAGCCGAGGGGTGACGATGCACCGGGTTACATGTGGCGCGCACAGGACGGAATCGGTGCCTGCGGCGATTGGTTGGCGAGTGGTAGTGTCGAAGGGGCTTGGCTGAGCGGCAGCCGTCTTGGGGAAGCGATCCAACGTTCCCTGATGTCCCAAGCATGCGAGCCGCGCGCCGAGCCACAGGTGGTTGAGCAATCCAGTTGACAACACAACAGGTGAGAACGATGCACGATGAACACGCTGCTTCATGGAGATCCCCGATGCTCAAACGCCTATCGAATGCATTGCGCCTGTTGAAGCGTCCCCTGATGCCCAGCGCGGTCACACAGGCGCGCCGTGGGCGGTTGCAATGGCTCGCGCTTGTGCTTGCGGGCGGCGTCTTGATGGCCGGCTGCGCGCCGACGACTCCGCCACCGGGCATCTCCCCGGTTGCGCCATTCGATCTCCAGCGCTACCAGGGCCGGTGGTACGAGCAGGCGCGGCTGGACCATTCCTTCGAGCGTGGCCTGACGGATGTTTCGGCGACGTACGAGCCGCAACCGGATGGCAGCGTCCGCGTCGTGAACCGCGGCTTTGATCCCGCCACGGGCATGTGGCGAGAGGCGATCGGCAAGGCCCTCTTCACGGGCGACCACGATACCGGTTCGTTGAAGGTGTCGTTCTTTGGGCCGTTCTACGGGGGCTACCACGTGGCGGCACTGGATCCGGGTTACCGCTGGGCGCTCGTGGTGGGGCCGGACCGTAGCTACTGCTGGATCCTGGCGCGCGACAAGCATCTCGACCCGGCGCAGCGCGAGTCGATCGTTGCAAAGGCGCGCGCGCTCGGCATCGATACCGCAGCGCTGATCCGGGTGTCGCAGGATCGGCAGGATCCGGCCGCGGCTCCTGCAAGATAAGCGGGCGTGCGCCGATGACGTTTACCGTGGTGTGGTTCAAGCGCGATCTGCGGGTGCACGACCATGCCCCGCTGCTTCACGCCGCCAGGCAAGGACCGGTGCTGTGCCTCTACGTGGTGGAGCCGGTTTACTGGGCACAACCCGACGCAGCGCTGCAGCACTACCTGTTCTTGCAGGAGTGCCTGCAAGATCTCGATGCGCAGCTGCGCACCTGCGGGGCGGCATTGCAGGTTGCGGTGGGCGACGTGACGCAGATACTCGCCCGGCTGCACGCAGCGGCGCCTTTTGCCCAGCTGGTGTCGCACGAGGAGACCGGCAATGGTCACACGTTCGAGCGCGACCGGGCCGTGGCGCGTTGGTGCCGGGATCACGGCGTGACCTGGCGGGAATGGCCGCAGCATGGCGTGGTGCGACGGCTGCAGACACGCGATGTCTGGCACGCGCGCTGGCGCACACACATGCATGCGCCTTGCCTGCCGGCGCCCAGCACCGGCAGCCTGAAGGGCGTCGGTTTGCCGTGGGGCAAACAGGTGTGGCCTGCTGGCACAGCGCTTGGGTTGGCAGCAGACGCACCACGGCGCCGTCAGCGAGGTGGACGCTCCACTGGCCAGGCATGTCTGCAAGACTTCCTGCTCGAGCGCAGTCAGCGTTATCGGGGCGGCATCTCTTCTCCGCTCACCGCCCCCAGCGCATGCTCGCGGCTGTCGCCATACCTGGCCATGGGGTGCCTTAGCATGCGCGAGGTCGTGCAGGCCACCGAGCAGCGCGTGCTGCAATTGAAGGGTTGCGCTGATCCCGCGGCAGCCTGGCAGAGCAAGGGGCTGGCGGCATTCATCAGTCGCCTGCATTGGCACTGCCACTTCATCCAGAAGCTCGAATCCGAGCCCGCGCTGGAGTTTCGGAATCTGCACCGCGGCTATGACGGCCTGCGGGAGGCTGAATGGAACCAGGCGCACTTCGCCGCACTGGTGAGCGGGCGCACCGGCTGGCCGATGGTGGATGCCTGCGTGGCCATGTTACGAGAGACCGGCTGGATCAACTTCCGCATGCGGGCCATGCTGGTTTCGGTGGCGTCCTATCCGCTGTGGCTGCATTGGCGGCCGGTGGGCCTGTGGCTGGCGAGGCAGTTCCTCGACTACGAACCCGGCATCCACTGGAGCCAGATGCAGATGCAGGCGGGTACGACCGGCATCAACACCACGCGCGTCTACAACCCGATCAAGCAGGCGCAAGACCAAGACCCGCAAGGCACGTTTGTCAGGCACTGGCTGCCTGCGCTGCGGCGTGTGCCAGACACGTGGCTGCTGCAGCCGTGGCGCATGCCGCCCGAGGTGCAGGCGCGCTGCGGCGTGCGCGTCGGCGTGGACATCCCCGAGCCGGTCGTCGATCTGGAAGCGGCAACCCGCCAGGCCAAGGCACGCATCCACGCGTTGCGGGGGCGCGCCGACGTACGAAACGCCAACGCTGCCATCGTGCAAAAGCACGGCTCGCGCTTGCGGCGCGACCGGGTTGACCGATCCTCTCGTGGAACGGCCATGCCCCAGCAGCAAAGTCTGGATTTCTGATCGCCTCCATGCACAAGAAGCAAAACCTGCCGAGCAAGCAGTGCCCTCAATGTGGCTTGCCCTTTGTCTGGCGCAAGAAGTGGGCAAAGACCTGGGACGAGGTCAAGTATTGTTCTGAGCGCTGTCGTCAGGCGCGCAAGCGCACCGCCGGAGCCGAGGTGGCCACTTGAGTACCGTACTGTTCTGGTTTCGCAACGACCTGCGCCTGCACGATCAGCCGGCATTGCGTGCGGCATGCGCAAGCGGGGCCCAGCACATCGTGCCGGTGTACTGCCATGCCGCCTACGACGAGCCGACCGCATGGGGTTTCGCCCGGGTCGGCCGTCATCGTCGCGCGGTGGTGTCGGCAGCCCTGCGCGATGTCGACCGCCAGCTTGCCGGCCTGGGAAGCGGCTTGCTCGAATGTCGCGGTCCGGCGAGCACCACGCTCCCTGCGTTGGCACGCGCTGTCGGGGCCACCGCCGTGGTGTGCGAGGAAATCGCCGCGCCGCAGGAGCAGGCCGAGGTCGAGGCATTGCGCAAGGCGGGCCTGCAGGTGCATACCCTGTGGCAGAGCAGCCTGCTCGAGCCCGGTGATTTGCCGTGGGCGGTGCACGCCTTGCCGCGCACGTTCACGCCCTTTCGCCAGGCAGTCGAGCGCGCGAAGGTCAAGCCGCCAGTCCCCCTCAAGGCGCCGGCAAGGGTGCCGCCCTGGCCCGCCGGGATCGATATCCCCCTTGATCTGCGTCTTGCGCCAGCATCGGACCGTGTCAAGGATGACGGCCCGGATGCGCGCGCGTCATTTCCCTATGACAAGCCTGCGTTCGATGGCGGCGAATCAGCCGGTCTTGCGCATCTGAAGCAGTATCTGGCGCGCGAACTCCCGCACAGCTACAAGCGCACCCGGAACGGTCTGTCTGGAGTGGACTACTCGAGCAAATGGTCACCGTGGCTGGCCACGGGTGCGTTGTCGGCGCGCAGGATCGTGGCCGAGCTCCAGCAGTTCGAGGCCACGCACGGGGCCAACGAAGGAAGCTACTGGTTGTGGTTCGAACTGCTGTGGCGAGACTACTTCCGTTTTCTGCACCTGCAGCACGGGCGGCGGCTGTACCGGGCCGAGGGGCTCGCTCAGCACCCGCCCATGCGACACAACGCGCAGGGGTTCGAACGCTGGTGCGAGGCCCGCACCGGCGTACCGCTGGTGGATGCGGCCATGCGCGAGCTGCAGGCCACCGGATACCTCAGCAACCGGCTTCGGCAGGTGGTGGCCAGCTATCTGGTGTACGAGCTGGGGGGCGACTGGCGCGCGGGCGCCGCGTGGTTCGAAGCCCAACTGCTGGACTACGACGTCTACAGCAACCAGGGCAACTGGCTGTACATCGCGGGCCGGGGGACGGATCCGCAGGGTGGGCGGCGCTTCAATATCCGGAAGCAGCTCTCGCAATATGACGCTGAAGGTCAGTACCTTCGCCTCTGGGGAATGCCGTGACGGATCGCGCCAAGACTGTGCGGCTGGTGCTTGGTGACCAGCTCAACCCGATGCACTCGTGGTTTGCGGAGGTGGATCGCCATGTGGTCTACGTGCTTATGGAGGTGCGCCAGGAAACCGACTACGTGCTGCACCATGCGCAGAAGATACTCGCCATCTTTGCGGCCATGCGCGACTTTGCGCGGCACCTACGGGGGCAGGGCCACCGGGTGCACTATCTCTGCATCGATGACGCGAACAACACCCAGTCGGTGACGGAGAATCTCGGCGCAGTGGCGCAAGCGGTCGGCGCCGAACGCATCGAATGGCAATCCGCCGACGAGTGGAGGCTTGACGCGCAACTGCATGCGTGGGCTGCAACCCAGACACTGACCACCCACGAGGCCGACACTGAACACTTCATGACTGGCCGGCGCGATTTGGCAATCCTGTTTGCAGGCCGCAAACAGTGGCTGATGGAGCGGTTCTACCGGGACATGCGCCGACGCCATCATGTCCTGCTGGATGACAAGGGCGATCCGGAAGGGGGGCAATGGAACTTCGATCACGAGAATCGGAAGCCTTGGCGCGGTACGCCCCGCGAACCCGCCGACGCGCGTCCGCTCCATGACCACCGGCACCTGTGGGCCACGGTGGAAGGCAGTGGCGTCAAGAGCTTCGGCGACCCGCAGGCCGACCGGTTCCGCTGGCCCTTGAATCGCGCGCAGGCGCTGGCCTGCCTGGAGGCGTTTGTCAGTCAGGCGCTACCGCACTTCGGCGATTTTGAAGACGCGATGAGCAGCGCCAGCCCCAGGCTGTTCCATTCGCTGCTGTCGTTCGCGTTGAACGTGAAGATGCTCCACCCGCGCGAGGTGATCGCCCGGGTGGAAGCGGCGTACCGGGAGGGCGGGGCGCCGCTGTCCGCCGTGGAGGGTTTCATCCGCCAGATCCTGGGCTGGCGCGAGTACGTGCGCGGTATCTATTGGGCCCACATGCCGGGGTATGACACGCGTAACGCGCTCGGCCATCAGACGCCATTGCCGGCTTGGTTCTGGAACGGCAAGACGCAGATGCGGTGCCTGCAGCATGCCATCGGACAGTCATTGGAAACGGCCCATGCGCATCACATCCAGCGGCTCATGGTGATCGGCAACTTCGCACTGCTGGCGGGGCTCGATCCCGGGGAGCTTCATCGCTGGTATCTGGGCGTGTACATCGACGCCTTCGAGTGGGTGGAGCTGCCCAACACCGTTGGCATGAGCCAATGGGCCGACGGTGGCCTCATCGCCACCAAACCGTATGTCAGCAGCGCCGCCTATCTCGGACGCATGAGTGACTACTGCAAGGGCTGCCGCTATGACAGCAAGCAGCGGATCGGGGAGGACGCCTGTCCGTACAACGCGTTGTACTGGGACTTTTTCGATCGGCATGCAGAGGTGTTCAGCCGCAATCCTCGCCTTGGCATGGTGTATCGGCAGCTTGCCAAGATGCCGGATGGGGAGCGCGATGCCCTGCGCACGCAGGCTGCGTGGCTGCGCGCCCGGCTGGATACGCTATGAAAGGCCACACGTGGCATTTACCGGATGTCATGCCAGGATGGAACGCCGACTGGCGTTCGGTTCCATGTGCCGCATGGCATCTTGATCTCAACGATTCAGAGGACCCATCACCTTGCGCATTTTGCTGACGGGAGGCACCGGCTTGATCGGGCGGGCCCTGTGCCACCACTGGAAAGCCCAGGGCCATGAGCTCATTGTCTGGAGCCGCACGCCGCTCCGGGTGCCGGCGTTGTGCGCTGGCGCACGCGGCATCGCCGCGCTGCAGGAGCTGGAGGATTCGCCGCCCATTGACGCAGTGGTCAATCTGGCGGGCGCCCCGATCGCAGACCGCCCGTGGACAGCGGAGCGGCGCAAGGTCTTGTGGCGCAGCCGCATCGACCTCACCCGGCATCTGGTCGACTGGCTCGGCACCCTTTCGCATCGTCCGAACGTGCTCGTGTCCGGCTCGGCAACGGGCTGGTACGGCGACCGGGGTGATGCGCCGCTCGACGAAGACAGCCCGTCGGGGAACCCCGACTTTGGCAGCGAACTCTGCGTCGCCTGGGAGCAGGAAGCCGCGCGAGCCGAAGCACTGGGTATGCGGGTCGTCTTGTTGCGCACAGCCCCCGTGCTTGCCCGTAACGGCGGCATGCTGGCCAGGCTGCGTCTGCCGTTCAGCCTGGGGCTGGGCGGGCGTCTGGGCGATGGTCAACAGTGGATGCCCTGGATTCATCTGGACGACGAAGTCGGGCTGATCGATTTCCTGCTGCAGCGCGAAGACTGCCAGGGCGCTTTCAATGCTTGCGCGCCCTACATGGTGCGCAACGTCGAGTTCACGCGGACCTTGGCCCGTGAGTTTCGCCGCCCGGCGTTCTTCTCAGTGCCGGGCTGGGTGTTGCGGACGGGCTTGGGTGAAATGTCGGTGCTGCTGCTCGGCGGCCAGAAGGCGCAACCCAGACGCGCGCTGGAGGCGGGCTACCGGTTTCGTTATCCGAGCCTCGACAGTGCATTGTCGGACCTGCTTACCGATGCCGGCAGCGGTACGCGGCGGGCAGGCTAGGCGGAACGGCAGCGCAATCCGATGCGGCAGTCATAGCCGCCAGACCTTGTGATCCGCAATGCCATAGAGCCTTTCACCGGGAGCGACGGGTGCCGTCCAGAGGCCGGTGAACTCGCCAAAGGCCGGTAGCAGTGCGCAAGTCTTGCCAAAGCGGAAGCATGGCAGGCGGAGCCTGTCCCTTCCGCGTCCGCTGAGGATGACGCCGGGATGCACGTGCCCGGCAATCACGTAGTGGCCCGCAACGTCCTGGGGTTCATGGCAAAGCGCAAATGGCCCCATGGTCCACGGTTCTTCCACCACGTTGAAATCGAGGCTCGCTGGCGGGTCGCCTGCGTGGCGGTCATGATTGCCGCGTACCAGCGTGCACGCGATCTGTGCATGTCGGGCGCGCCAGGCAGCAAGCGCCTCTGTCGCGGCAACCGCCTCTCGCGCGTGCAGCAGGTCACCCAGCCATGCGATATGCGCGACAGGCAGCCGCGCCAGCACCGCGTCCAGCCTGGCGACTGCCCGGGCAGTGCTGCCTGCCGGCACGGGCACACCACGCGCACGGAACGTTGCAGCCTTGCCGAAATGCGCGTCGGCCACCATCAGCATGCGCTGCGCGGGCCACCACAGGGCGCGCTCCGGCAGGAGCCACAGGGTGTCGCCCGCGCACGGGATTGCAAGGTCTTGCGTCATAGCAGCGGTAGCGGCTTGGATGCCTTGCGCGGGCGGCGCGCGCGGCGGCGCGTCTTGTCCCCCGCATCGGGTGCTTCCGTCATGCGCAATGCCGCCTGCACGTCAGCGTCGATTTCCGGTCGGCTCCCGGCATCCGGATCGGTTGGTTCGGGGCCCGCGGCGCGCTCGGCTTCCGCCAGCATGCGGGCAATGCGGTCGGCCAGCTTCTCGGTCGATAGCTGTTCGCGAAAGCGTTCCACCATCAACGGAAACCCGAAGGGCGACGGCCGTTCCAGCGCGCGCAATTCCAGTTGCAGTCCGCGCATGCGAATGAGTGCCGCCTCGATGCGGTCGAGGTCGAGCTCCTGCCGCAGCACTTCGTTTTCTGCTTGCGTGAGCAGCAGGTTGCCTGGGTCGTGGCGGCGAAAGACTTCAAAGAACAGACCAGACGACGCCTGCAACTGGCGCGTGCTCTTGTGCGCTCCCGGATAGCCCTGGAACACCAAGCCCGACACCCGTGCGATTTCCCGGAAGCGGCGCTGCGCCAGCTCGCTTGCGTTCAGGCTGGCGAGCACGTCCTGCATGAGCGTGCCGGTCGCAAACAGCTCGCCTGTGCCCAGCAGCGCGGGCCAGTCGACCGGCGTCGCCGACACGAGTTCGAGGCCGTAGTCATTGAATGCCAGCGAGAAGGTGGCGGGCGTGCGGTTGGCCACCCGCCAGGCCAGCAGGCTGGCAAGGCCGAGGTGGGCGTGCCGCCCCGCAAACGGATACAGGAAGAGGTGCCAACCCTCGCGTGACTGCAGTGTTTCGGCGACCAGTGTCGAGGCAGTGGGCAAGGCAGACCAGCGCCCCTGCAACTCCAGCATCGGCCGGGCAGCTTCCATTTCCGGGCCGTCGAAGCGCCCCTGCGCGGCAGCGTCGAGCTGTGCGACCACGGCATGCGCCAGCTCGGTCGAGAGCGGCATGCGTCCGCCGTTCCAGCGCGGTACGGCGGCTCGCTTGCCACTCGCGCGCTGCACATAGGCCGTCATGTCCTGCACGCGTACGAGTTCGAGCAGCCGGCCCGCGAACAGAAAACTGTCGCCCGGACGCAGCCGCGCAATGAAGCCCTCTTCGATCGAGCCCAGGGCGCCGCCGCCTGCGCCACGCCACCAGCGCACGGTCATGGTGGCGTCGCTGACAATGGTGCCGATGCTCATGCGGTGACGGCGTGCCAGGCGCGTATCGGGCACCCGCCAGATACCGCATCCATCGGGGATGACGCGGCGGTAATCGGGGTAAGCGGACAGCGAGTGCCCGCCCTGGCGCACGAAGTCGAGCGCCCATTGCCATTCGCCGTCGAGCAGGTCTCGGAAGGCCCATGCGCGGCGCACCTCCTGCAGCAGCGCCTCGGGCGTGAAGCCGCCGCCCAGCGCCACCGTCACCAGATGCTGGACCAGGACGTCCAGCGGCTTGTGCGGTGAAGTCCGGGCCTCCACCTGGTCCGACACGGCGGCCATCCGTGCGGCAGACCCTTCCACCAGCTCCAGGCTGTGCGTCGGCACGACCGTCACCCGCGATGGCCGGCCCGGCGCGTGTCCCGATCGCCCGGCCCGTTGCAGCAGCCGTGCCACGCCCTTGGGCGAGCCGATCTGCAGCACCCGTTCGACGGGCAGGAAATCGACACCCAGATCCAGGCTCGACGTGCAGAACACCGCCTTGAGGGTGCCCTGCTTGAGGCCGGTCTCCACCCAGTCGCGCGTCGTCCGATCCAGCGAGCCGTGATGCAGTGCGATCAGGCCCGCCCATTCCGGCCGCGCATTGATGACGGCCTGGTACCACAGCTCCGCCTGCGACCGTGTGTTGAGAAACACCAGTGCGGTGCTCACGCTCTCCAGCTCTTCCAACACGCGCGGCAGCATCGCCATGCCGAGGTGGCCGGCCCATGGAAACCGCCCCACGCCGTCGGGCAGCAGCGTATCGATCACGATGCGTTTCGGGATGTGTCCCTGCACAAGCGTGCCCGTGGACGGCGCACTGGCATCGCATAGCGTGTCCATTGCCTCGGTCAGGTTGCCCAGCGTTGCCGACAGGCCCCACACGATCAGCCCCGGTGACCAGGTGCGCAGCCTTGCGAGCGCCAGCTGCACCTGGACGCCGCGTTTGTTGCCGACCAGCTCATGCCATTCATCGATGACCACCACGCGTACCGAGCCCAGCGCTTCGCGCGCATCGGCCCGCGCCAGCAGCAGCGAGAGGCTTTCGGGCGTGGTCACCAATGCCGTCGGCAGGCGGCGCGATTGTGCGGCGCGCTCGGCGCTTCCGGTGTCGCCAGTGCGCAGGCCGAGCGTCCAGTGCGGCGCCAGCGCGTGTGCCGCATCGCTCAGCGCGCGCGTGGTGTCGGCAGCCAGCGCGCGCATGGGCGTGAGCCACAGCACCGACAGGGGAGGCGCACCGCCGCGCCCGCGCTGCTCGGCGAGCTGCTGTAGCGCGCCCAGCCAGACCGCATAGGTCTTCCCGGCGCCGGTGGTCGCGTGCAGGAGGCCCGATTCGCCACGGGCCATGGCAGACCACACCGCACGCTGAAACGGCATCGGTGTCCAGCCACGCGCGGCAAACCACGCATCGAGATCGGGCTGTGCGGATTCACTCATGATGCGGGTAGCAGGCTTTCCAGCGTCTGCAGCGTATCGGCTTCGCTGACCGGCTTGTCCTGGCGCCAGCGCAGCATGCGCGGAAAGCGCACCGCAATGCCGCTCTTGTGGCGCGTGCTGCGGGCGATCCCTTCGAAACCGAGTTCGAACACCATCGTCGGCGCCACGCTGCGCACGGGCCCGAAGGTCTCCAGCGTGGTCTTGCGGATCGCTGCATCCACCTGCCGGATCTCGGCGTCGCTCAGGCCCGAATAGGCCTTGGCAAACGGCACCAGCTTGCGGTCGGGCACCTCGGCGGGCGCGTCCCATACGGCAAAGGTGTAATCGGTGTAGAGGCTGGCACGGCGTCCATGACCGCGCTGCGCATAGATGAGCACAGCGTCCACCGAAAACGGATCGACCTTCCACTTCCACCAGACGCCCACGTCTTTCGTGCGGCCAACGCCATAGTGCGCATCGCCGCGCTTGAGCATCAGCCCTTCCACGCCGAGTTCGCGCGAGGCTTCGCGCTGGCGGGCGAGATGGTTCCAATCCTCGCCCTGAAGAAGAGGGGACAGCTCCAGGGCCGGGTGGACATGTGCTGCGACCACCCGCTCGAGCTGCGCGCGCCGCTCGGCTTGCGGCCGGCTGCGCCAGTCTTGCCCCTCCCATTCGAGGAGGTCATAGGCGAGCAGCACGGCGGGCGCATCGCGCAGCACGCGGGCGGTGAGCGTCTTGCGCCCGATGCGTTGCTGAAGCCGGGCGAACGGCTGCACGCGCCCGTCTTGCCAGACGACGATCTCGCCGTCGAGAACCGTTCCCACGGGTAGCGTCTCGGCCATGGCCGACAGCTCGGGAAAGCGATCAGTGAGCAGTTCCTCGCCGCGCGACCACAACCAGGTGCCGCCGGCACGGCGCACCAGCTGGGCGCGGATGCCGTCCCACTTCCATTCGACTTGCCAGTCGCTGGCCGGACCGAGGAGTGGGGTGAACGCTTCCACGTCGGCTTGCAGCGGGTGCGCCAGGAAGAACGGATACGGGTGCCCGGCGTCGAGCGCATGACCGATGGCATCTGAATCGGCCAGCAGCGCGCGATAGCGCTGGGCTGTGGGCGCCTGGCTGATGTCCGTGTAGCCCATCAACCGCTGCGCGATGTGCTTCGGGTCAATGTGACCGACCTGGGCCAGCGCACGCGTGACCAGCAGCTTGGACACGCCCACACGGAACGCGCCGGTGATGAGCTTCATCAGCACCAGCCGGGCATGCAGCGGCAAGCCGCGGCATAGCGCGGCCAACTGTGGCAGCACCTGTTCTGGTGGTTGCCCACGCAGCGGCAGCAGGCGGGCCTCCATCCATGTGGCGAGGGAGGCGTCGTCCACGTGGTCCGCTTCGGGAAGCACCAGGGCGATGGTCTCGGCCAGATCGCCCACGGCCTGGTAACACTCGTCGAACAGCCATTCTGGCAGGCCCGATGCGGATTGCGCAAAGCGGGCCAGCACACGCACCGGCACGAGCTGCCGAGGCTTGCCGCCGGCCAGGAAATACACGGCCCACGCGGCGTCGGCATCCGGCGCCGTGCGGAGGTAATCCACGAGCGCGGCCAGCTTGGCGTTGCTCGAGGTGGTCGCGTCGAGCCGGGCGTAGAGATCTGCGAAGGTTCTCATGCCTCTGGAGCCGCAGGCAGGATTGCAATGTCGGGCTGCGGACCGTCGATTTCCGGCGGCGCGCTCTCGTCGCCGTACTCCGTGGCGAATGCGCTGGCCTCCAGGCCACGCTCGCATAGCCAGCGGACCAGGGGCGCGACCTGCCCGTGCATGACCAGGACCCGCGAGGCGCCGGACGCCTCGATCGCCTGCTGCAAGCCGGGCCAGTCGGCATGGTCGGACAGCGCGAATCCGCGATCGACGCCCCGACGCCGGCGCGCGCCGCGAAGCTGCATCCAGCCGCTTGCGAAGGCATCGGCGTAGTCACCGAAACGGCGCATCCACGGCGTGCGCTGTGCCGAGGGCGGCGCCAGCACCAGCGCCCGGCGCAGCTCCGCGCGCGGGATATCGGTGGCCAGTCGGGTCATCGGGAGCGCAATGCCGGCGGCGCGATAGGCCGCGTCCAGTTGGAGCATGGCGCCATGGGAGACGATGGGGCCGATGCTGGTCTCGAGGCCCGACAGGATGCGCTGCGCCTTGCCGAATGCGTAGCAGAAGACGACGCTGGTGCGTCCGGCCTCGGCATTGCCACGCCACCACGCATTGAGCTGCGCAAAGAGCTCGTCTTGCGGGCGCCAGCGGTAGATCGGCAGCCCGAAGGTGGACTCCGTGATGAATGTGTCGCAGCGGACCGGCTCGAAGTGGGCGCACGTGCGGTCGGGCTCTACTTTGTAGTCACCCGAGACGACCCAGACCTCACCGCCGTGCGCGAGCCGCACCTGCGCAGAACCCAGGACATGGCCGGCGGGATGGAAGCTCACCTGCACACCGTGGTGGACGATGGACTCGCCGTAGGGCAGCGTCTGGAGCGGGATGTCGTCACCCAGCCGCGCGCGCAGCACGCCGGCCCCTTCGCTCGCGGAAAGATAGTGCCCGTGTCCCGAGCGCGCGTGGTCGCTGTGCGCGTGCGTCATGATGGCGCGGTCGACGGGCCGCCATGGGTCCACGTAGAAATCGCCCGCAGGGCAGTACAAACCGTTGGGTGTCGAAACGATCAGGTTGGTTGGGCGCATGCCGGCTACGACTCGACGGTGCATGGGTGAATCGGGCCCGGTGTCACGGGCTCCGCCCCCTGGGGCGGCCACAAGCCGCATTGCGCTGCGGCGCGCCTCACCGGCCCGACGGGACCGGCTTACGTTGCGGGTAGCAATTTTGAGGCGCGCACCGTGACAAAGCGCACGATCGTGTCAACGCATGTCGACACCGTGCGGATCGGATCCGGGACGTAGCCCCGTACCTTACCCGCGCGCGCGCGTCTCGGGATGGCAGGTCGGCGCATTTTTCCCACGCAAAGCCAATTCAGGCCCAATGCATTGGCTGCAACGTCGCGTCACGTGTCCCAGCATCTTATGCACGGGGCAGGCATCGCAGCCGGGCGCCGTGCGATGCGCTGACCTGGCCGACGGTGATCTCGATGAGCGGAGGCCGGCCCGGCCGAAGACCGCATCAGCCTGTTTCACGTGTGAATCACTTCTCACCTGTTGCCTGGAAAGCGGTCCCCCCTAAAAACGGTCGGCCCGGGTGGAGGCGAGCCTTTGCATCGCCTGGCGCGAAATTTGCGCAACTTGCCCACCTGTGCAGCGCACATCGTTGCGGAGACATCCGCCATGACGCGGAATCATCCAGACTGCCCGCAATCCCGTCTCGGACGCCATGACGGTGGCGACTTCGCATCCCATGCGCGTGACGGCCGACAACGTCGGCCATGCCGTCGACGCCACGCCGTGGCGCACGGTTTCGACGCGCTGAACCCCCTTGGCCGCAACGCCGCTACAACCCTGAAACGATTTCGATTCCCGGGCGAGGGCCGAGGCGCCTGCGGGTCAGTTGGATGCATGCGGTCACGACGCCGTTCGCCGTTCTCGTGACGGCACTGACAGGACAACACCAGGCGTCGGGAGGGAATGGCACGAGGGCCGTCGAATCCGTGGCATGGCAGTGTTTGGCAAACCGGGACGAGCGCCTCTTCAAGGTGAAAGAGGCGCATTGGGTCAAGGGGACGAATCATGACATGCAAACATTGCGCGCCATCGTGGACGTGGATGCGGCAGGGCCTGCTGGCCGCCACGCTCGGCTTGCTGGCAACCACTGGCCTTGCCGCGCCCAATGCGGCAAGCGGGCAGGGCAGCGCAGCCGGCAATCAGGGGGCGAGCGTTTCGTCGCATCTCCAGAACGGCAAGGTGGTCCCGCCACCACGCCCCTCCGTGCCAACGGTGATCGTGCCGGGTATGCCGCGCTCGCTCATGCGTGAAGCAGAACACGGCCATAGCACGGGCGGCACGATCGTTTCTCCGGCGTCGGTGCATCGCCAGAACGGCAATGTCTGGGTCGACTGACGGAG
>JAGWNU010000281.1 GCA_028871175.1 Burkholderiaceae bacterium
CGCGCCTTTTCGCGTTCCCAGTCGCGCTTTTTCTCGGTCTCGCGCTTGTCGTGCAGCTTCTTGCCCTTCGCGAGGCCGATTTCGCACTTCACGCGGCCGCCCTTGTAGTGGAAGTTCAGCGGCACGAGCGTGTAGCCGCGCTGCTCGACCTTGCCGATGAGCTTCTTGATTTCTTCGGCGTGCAGCAGCAGTTTGCGGGTGCGCACGGGGTCTGGATGGACATGCGTGGAGGCCGATTGCAGCGGGCTGATATGGGCCCCGATCAGGAACAGCTCAGCGTTACGGATGACGACGTAGCCTTCCTTGATCTGCGCACGGTTGGCCCGGATGGCTTTCACCTCCCAGCCCTCGAGAGCCATGCCTGCCTCGTAGCGCTCTTCGATGAAGTAATCGAAAAAGGCCTTCTTGTTGTCGGCGATGGTCATACGTTGGAATATGCGGTGCGCGCCTTGGGGTGACGATCCCTGCATGCGCTGCGATAAAATGGCGAGTTTAACAAATCCGCCGCAATCCAAACCGGGACGCGGCGCGCAAAGCTTTCGGATGACGCATGGCAGACGTTGAAAAAACCGTGTTGATTGGCTACTCGGCCGAGCAGATGTTCGACCTGGTCACCGACGTCAAGGACTATCCGAACTTCCTGCCGTGGTGCGGCGGCGTGGAAATCTACGAGCAGACCGAAACGTCACTCGACGCCCGCGTGGACATCGCTTTCAAGGGCATCCACCAGTTCTTTCGCACGCGTAACGTGCAAACGCGGCCCACCCGCATTGATATGACGTTCGCAGACGGGCCTTTCAAGTCGTTTACCGGTTTCTGGGTCTTCACGCCGCTGCGCGCGGACGCCTGCAAGATCAACTTCCACCTGCATTACGAATTTTCCAGCGTGATTCTGGAAAAGCTGATCGGGCCCGTATTCAGCATGATCGCAAATACCTTCGTCGATTCCTTCGTCAAACGTGCGGAGGCCGTTTATGGAGAATCCTGAGCGCATCGACGTGATGGTCTGCCTGGCGACGGTGAAGCCGGCGCGGCTGGTGCATGTACAGGTGCCAGCAGACTCAACCGCGGCAGACGCAGTGCATGCCGCCGGCGTGCTCAAGGAAGCCGGTTTGACGATCGAGACCTGCCGATTGGGCATCTATGGCAAGCGAGGGGCACCGGACACGCCCCTGCATGCGCGCGATCGGGTGGAGATTCTGGGTGCGCTGATCGCCGATCCGAAGACGGCTCGGCGTCGGCGTGTGCAGAAAGTTCGGGCCACCGGTACGCGCGAAGGCTTGAAGTGGCTGCGCAACGAGGCGCCACCCGAGCGCGATATGCCCGAGTAGCGGGCGGCCTCAGCTGCAGTTGGCGCTGAGGTCGGCCTGGTTGCGCTGGATGGCAGCCGCACGCTGATTGTCATCCATGTATGTGACCGAGCCATCGGGCTGGGCCGTGCCAACGCGACGGCCATTTTGCAGATATGCGGTTTCGTTGCGCAGACGTTGGCAATCGGCCTGTTTGCGTTGCGCAAGCTCCGCCTGTTTGGCCTCGTCCTGCTCTTTCTTGGCGCGATCTGCCAATCGCTTGCGCAGCGCTTCATCCGGATTCACGGTGACGCTGGAGGCCGGCTGGGCAGCCTTTGGCGCGGAGGCCGGCTGGGCAGCCGAGCTTTGGGCTGGCATCGCTTCGTACGGAGTCGCGGCGCGGCTGTTCGGATTTCGGATGATGCGGCTGGGCGGCACGGACGGCGGGGGTGCGGCGTCGCTGTAAACCATGAGCCCCTTTTCGTCGCGCCATTGCCAGGCCCATTGCGCCTGGGCGATAGGGCAGGCCAGCGCGATCAAGGCGGCAGTGGCGGGCAACAGGACGTGCAGTCGTTTCATGGAGTTCTCGTTCGATGGACTGCCGATGGCGCGCTGGCCGACCCGACGACGGCCTCTGGGCGCGCGCGGGGTCTCAGTGGTTTGATCGCCACTCGATGATCTCGGCCGCCAGCCTGGCTTGGCTGATCGACTCGCCCCCCGGCAAGGCGCCCAGTTTATGCAGACTTGTCTTCGGCGTGCAAGCGCACCGACCAGCCGACACCCGCGATCAGCAAGAGGATGGCGGCTCCCTCCAGCGGGCGGGGCCAGCGTTTGTCGTACATAAAGCCGTATGTCAGCGCAAAGAGTGTCTCGAACACGATCATCTGGCCCGAGAGCGTGAGCGGCAGTCGGCGGGAAGCCATGTTCCACAGGTTGTTGCCGATCAGCGACGCGCCGAGTGCCACGGCAGCGTTCACTGCCCAGAAGACGCCCCAAACGCGCCCGCCGCCCGCCGCCCACTGGGTGCCCGTCGCCAGAAGCGCAATCGCAGTCAGGACGGCCGACAGCACACCGGTTGAAATGCCGTACAGCGCCGACCACTCGTTGCTGGAAAAATGCGCGTTGCGCTGCAGATAGCGGGCATTGTCTACCGCGTACCATGTCCAGCTGCACAGCGCGCCCGCCGCGCAGGCGACTCCCGTGACGCGCTGCCAGATCGGCCGCACACTGGCGGCGGCGCCGTGGCCGAACAGGTCGACGTTGATGCACGCAATGCCGGCAGCCACCACCAATAGGGGCCAGATCAACCGCGAGAGTGGCACCGCACCATGATCGCGCCGGCCCTGCACCGTCACGGTAATCGGCAGGATACCGATGATGAGCGATGCGGGAGCGACGCCGGCCAATTGCACGGCAAAGGCGAGCAAGACGTAGTAGACGAGATTGCCCGCGCAGGATTGGCGTGCCAGCGCCATGCAGTCTGCGCGGGTTATCTTGCGGGCGATGCGGGGAAGGGCGGGAGCGGCAACAACGACGGCGATGGCACCGTAAGCCAGGTAGCGGCCCAGCGTCAGCTCCCATGGCGAGAAGGCCGGAAGCGCGCGAGGCGCGATGAAGACCATGCCCCACATGGCGCCCGCGAGCAGGGCGCACACTATCCCGATTCCCATTCGAACACCCGTTGACGAAGCCACACGGCCGCCAACGTTTTGGGCGGGTGCGCGAAGAAAAATTTATCGAGGATAGCACGGGTC
Organism: Burkholderiaceae bacterium; assembly: GCA_028871175.1. Lineage (GTDB taxonomy): Bacteria > Pseudomonadota > Gammaproteobacteria > Burkholderiales > Burkholderiaceae > Ralstonia > Ralstonia condita. The sequence continues at coordinate 3,044 of JAGWNU010000281.1, forward strand.
GTTACAACCGTGGGGCGATTTCCCGTATAATCCGATTTTGCGCCTAGAGGAAATTGCTATGCGTCTTGTCCAGAAAGCACTCACGTTCGATGATGTGCTGCTCGTCCCGGCTTACTCGGCCGTCCTGCCCCGCGATACGTCCCTTCGCACCAAGCTCACCCGTTCGATCGAACTCGCCATTCCGCTCGTGTCCGCCGCCATGGATACGGTCACGGAAGCGCGGCTGGCCATCGCCATGGCCCAGCAGGGTGGTATCGGTATCGTCCACAAGAATCTGAAGCCGGAAGAACAGGCGCGCGAAGTCGCCAAGGTCAAGCGCTTCGAATCGGGCGTGCTGCGCGATCCGATCACCATCGGCCCGGAGATGAAGATCCGCGACGTGATGGTCCTGTCGGCCCAGCATGGCATTTCGGGCTTCCCGGTGCTGGAAGGCAAGAAGGTGGTGGGCATCATCACCAACCGCGATCTGCGCTTTGAAGAAGAGCTGGACGCCCCGGTGCGCGCCAAGATGACGCCGAGCGAGAAGCTGGTCACCGTCAAGGAAGGCGCCTCGCTGGAAGAGGCCAAGCGCCTGATGAACAAGCACCGCCTGGAGCGCGTGCTGGTAGTCGGGGACGACTTTGAGTTGCGCGGCCTCATTACCGTAAAGGACATCCAGAAGGCCACCGAGTACCCGCTTGCCTCCAAGGATGCGCAGGGTTCGCTGCGTGTGGGCGCGGCAGTGGGCGTGGGTCCGGACAACGATCTGCGCGTCGAGCTGCTGGCCAAGGCCGGCGTGGACGTGATCGTCGTCGACACGGCGCACGGTCACAGCCAGGGCGTGCTCAATCGCGTGCGCTGGATCAAGGATAAATACCCGCATGTGCAAGTCGTTGGCGGCAACATCGCCACGGCCGAAGCCGCCAAGGCACTGGTCGACCACGGCGCAGATGGGGTCAAGGTCGGTATCGGCCCAGGCTCGATCTGCACGACGCGGATCGTCGCAGGCGTGGGCGTGCCGCAAATCACGGCCGTGTCCAACGTGGCCGAAGCGCTCAAGCACACCGGCGTGCCGCTCATTGCTGATGGCGGCGTCCGCTACTCCGGCGATATCGCCAAGGCGCTGGCTGCAGGCGCGCACACCGTGATGATGGGCGGCATGTTCGCCGGCACGGAAGAGGCGCCGGGCGAAGTGTTCCTGTATCAGGGTCGCTCGTACAAGAGCTACCGTGGCATG
>JAGWNU010000045.1 GCA_028871175.1 Burkholderiaceae bacterium
TCAGGCCGTCGACGCGCTGCTCGAGCATGGTCTCGATGGCGCGGGCTTCTCGCTCGCGGTCGTAGGCGGTCGTCATGAGCATCACGCGCTGGCCTGTGATGGACGCAGCCTCCTCGATGCCCTGCATGCATTCGGCAAACACGGGGTTGGCCAGCGATGGCAGCACCACGCCCAGCAAGCCCGTGCGCTCGGCGCGCAACTGGCGGCCCAGCGCGTTCGGGCGGTAGTGAAGCGCATCCATGGCCGCCTGCACACGGGCCAGCGTCGACGCGCTCACCCGCTCCGGCGTATTGACCGCCCGCGACACCGTGGCAATCGAAATGCCGGCATGCGTCGCCACGTCCTTGATGCTGCTGCCCACTGCGGGCCCCTTGAAACGTGTAAACGTTTACATCCTAGGTGCGCGCAATGACTATTTCATGACAATCGATGCTGCAGTGCAGTCATCGCCGCAACGCAGCATCGCCAGGGTTGTGCATGGCAAAGTTACAAAGCTCGCATATGCTTCTTACGAAAATGGGCAAGCGGCGTGCGCCAACGCGCGCGCAGCGGCATGGCCCACTTGCTGCTGTGCTGTTCTCGCTGCCTGCTCTGGAGACCCCATGCGCGTATCGCCCGTTTTTGATGTGTCAACTACCGCCCTGCCCGCGCTGATGCAGGACTACGGGGTGGTCCGGGCCCAATCCCTGGCCCTGGCCGCGCCCCTGTCTGACGCCGATGCCACCGTCCAATCGATGGACGACGCCAGCCCCGCCAAATGGCATCTGGCCCATACGACGTGGTTCTTCGAGGAATTCATCCTCGGCCCGAACGTGCCGGGCTACCGCTCGCCGGACGCACGCTATCGCTACCTGTTCAATTCGTATTACGAGACCGTGGGTGCGCGGCACCCGCGCCCGCGCCGTGGCATGCTTACCCGCCCCACGCTCGACGAGGTGCGCGCCTATCGGGCCCATGTCGATGCGGCCATGCAGCGCTTGCTGGCCGACGGCGTAACGGATGACCTGGCGCGCCTGATTACGCTTGGTCTGCACCACGAGCAGCAGCATCAGGAACTGCTGCTGACCGATCTGCTTCACTTGTTTGCACAGAATCCGCTATGCCCGGCCTATGCAGAAACGCCACCGCCACGCGTGCATGCGGCGCCCGCGCAACCGGGCTGGGTGAGCTTCCAGGGCGGCGCAGTGCAGATCGGCAAAACCGAGTCCGATGCCGGTTTCATGTTCGATTGCGAAGGCCCGCGCCACACGGTCTGGCTGGAGCCCTATGCATTGGCCACGCACCCGGTCACCAACCGCGAGTGGCTTGCCTTCATGCAGGACGGCGGTTACCGGCAGCCCACATTGTGGCTCTCCGACGGCTGGGCATGGGTGCAGCGCGAAGGCATTGACGCCCCGCTCTACTGGCGCGCCGGCATGGACGAGGCCGAAGGTTGGCAGCAGATGTCGCTGCACGGCCTGCAGCCGGTGGATCTGGACGCGCCGGTCACGCACGTCAGCTTTTACGAGGCCGATGCCTATGCCCGCTGGGCCGGCGCCCGCCTGCCGACGGAAGCCGAATGGGAGCACGCCGCAGAAGGCCTGCCCGTGCAAGGCAACTTTGCCGGACGGGGCGCACTACGCCCGTTGCCCGACCACGGCATCGCCGAGGCCGGCAGCCTGCGTCAACTGTTCGGTGATGTGTGGGAATGGACCGCCAGCCCTTATGGCCCCTACCCGGGCTTTGAGCCAGCCGAGGGGGCCGTGGGCGAATACAACGGGAAGTTCATGTGCAGCCAGATGGTGCTGCGTGGCGGGTCGTGCGTGTCGCCCGAGGGGCACCTGCGGGCGACGTATCGCAACTTCTTCTATCCGCACCAGCGGTGGCAATTCACCGGAGTGCGGTTGGCGCGGCGGGCGTGAGGCGCCACGCCCGGTAGTTGCGTTGCGTCTAGCGGTTGCTGTCAAACAGCATGTTGGTTGGGGTGCCGATCGTGTCCTGGCCCGCCGGGCGAGGAGCGACGGTGTCCCGTTTGACTGCCGGCATCGGCGCTGGCGCGTCAGGCGCGCTTGCCTGGGCAGGCTGCGAGACTGCCGCTGCGGGCGACGCCACCGGAGCGGGTTTGCCCGCCTGCGCTGCCAGCTTGCGGCGACGCGATTCCAACCCCGCCGCAATCTCATCCTGGTGATACCGCTTGGCGAAGTCGATCACGTCCATCTTCTGCTGGTTGCGCAGGTTCATGTCCGCGCCCTCGTCCAGCAGCAGCTTGACTGTCGTGATGTGCCCGCCCATGGCTGCCATCATCAGCGGCGTGGTCGCGTTGGGGCTTTCCGCATCGATATAGGCCGCGTGGTCGAGCAGGTATTTGACGATGTCGTCATACCCGTTGGTGGCGGCGTAATGCAGCGCGGTCCAGCCGGTCTTGTTGACCTCCACGTCGTACGTTTCCACCAGCAGCTTCACCATGGGCAGCAGGCCCTGGTAGGCGGCCATCATCAGCGCGTTTTCGCCGGCAGCGTTGGTGCGCTCGAAATCGATGTTCTTGGCGCGGATGAGCGCCTCGGCCACCTCGATGTTCTTGTCCTTGAGCGCATCCACCAGTAGCGGCGTGCCGTCGCGCGTGTTCAGGTTGGGGTTGACGCCCTGGGCGACATATTTCTGCACCAGCGCCGGCCGGTTGTACTCAACCGCCTCCCGCAGGTCGTCTTGCGGCGTGGCGAATGCGACGCCAGACAGCGCCATCACGAGCCCTGCGGCCACTGCGGTTTTTTTCATAGAACGCTTCAAGTTATCGCGGTATTGCTTTGAAAAGATTGAAGAAGTTATCCGTGGTAGCGCCAGCGATACGGTCCAGCGGTTCGCCACGCAAGGTCGCCAGGAACTCGCCCACGTGGCGCACATAGGCGGGCTCGTTCGTCTTGCCGCGGAACGGTACCGGTGCCAGATACGGCGAATCGGTCTCGATCAGCATGCGATCCAGTGGCACCTTCTTGGCGGTTTCCTGCAGGTCTACCGCGTTCTTGAAGGTGACGATGCCTGAGAACGAGATGTAGAAACCGAGGTCCAGCGCGGCCTTTGCCACGTCCCACGTCTCGGTAAAGCAATGCATGACGCCGCGCGCGGCCTCTGCGCCTTCCTCGCGCATGATGGCGAGCGTGTCATCCGCCGCCGACCGGGTGTGGATCACCAACGGCTTGCCCGTCTGCTTCGAGGCGCGGATATGCGTGCGGAAGCGATCGCGCTGCCATTCCATGTCTGCAACGGAGCGCCCGTTCAGGCGGTAGTAATCGAGCCCCGTCTCGCCGATGCCGACCACGCGCGGATGATCCGCCAGCGCCAGCAGGCGCTCGAGCGTCGGCTCTTCGATACGGGTGCCTTCGTCAATGTCGGCTTCTGCATCGGGGTGCACGCCCACCGTGGCGTACACGTTCGGCTGCTGCTCGGCGATCTCCAGCACACTCGGGAAGTCTTCCAGGGTGACGGAAATGCACAGCGCGTGCGTGACGCGGTTTTCCTTCATGCGCGTGAGCAGTTCAGGCAGGCGCGCGCGCAGATCGGGGAAATTGATATGGCAGTGGGAGTCGACAAACATCGAATAATCAGAAAGTTACAGCACAGGTTTCATGTGCCGCATCAGAAAAAACATCAGAGCGTTTGCGTCGGTCGCTGCGAGTTGATCTGCTTGCCGAGCAACTCCTCGATCACGCGACGCAAAACGCTGCAGGGTTCATCTTCGCCGAAATGTACGCCGATACCGGGCGTCTTGTTGGGCGTGCCGACCGGCGTGATCCAGGCCACCTTGCCGGCCACCTGGTACTTCTGCGGACGATCCAGCAGCGACAGGACCAGGAAGACGTCCTCGCCGATCCGGTACGGGCGCTGCGTCGGAACAAAAATGCCGCCATTCTTCAGAAACGGCATGTACGCCGCGTGCAGGCCGGCCTCGTCCTTGATGGCGAGGGAGACAATGCCGGGACGTGTCGGCGCGCCTGCGGCCATGCCAGGAGCCGGTGTACCGGGGGGCACCGGTGTGCCCGGCGTGCGAAGAGGTGCTGTGCTCACAGAGATTCCAGAGGTTCAGTGTCAGGCAGCCGCAAACAGCTGCCTGTAATCCAGCAAAAGGCTTTCGATGACCAGCCGTGCCGCCAGCGGGTGCTGCTCGGTGCGGCGGCGTCCCGGCAAGGCACGCGCAAAACGTTCCAGACGGTCCAGGGGAATGGCGTTTGCGCAGCGCTGCAGCGCATCACGTTGCGCGGGAAAGTAACGCGGCCGTCCCGCCAGCCGGGATGCCATGAGGTCAAACACCCATCGGTGCATGGTACTGAGAACGGCAGGCACCGACAATTTCTGTAAATGGTCTGCCGTGGCCAGCGCGTCGAGTTTCGCGCCCTGGCCGAGCTGTTCAAGCAGGAACTGGAGCAGCGGCCGGTCTTCGGACTCCGCCGCAGCGAGGGCGGCCAGCGGCGCGTTGCCGAATTCGGCCAGCAGGTGTTGTGCATGCGGCACGCCCTGCTGCTCCAGCCACTGGCGCGCGGCCTCGGGCTGCGGGGGTTGCAGGGGGAATTGCCGGCAGCGCGACAGGATCGTCGGCAGGATGCGGTCGATGCGGTCGGTCACGAGCAGGAAGATGGTGTCCTGTGGCGGCTCTTCCAGCGTCTTGAGTAGCGCGTTCGCACCCTCGGTCTGCAGGGCGTCCAACGGATACAGCACCACCACGCGCAACCCCGCCCGGTGCGTTCCCACGCCGACGGCCTCGATCAGGTTGCGCACCTGCTCCATGCGGATGATCTTGCTGGGCGCCTTTTTCTTGCCGTCGGCGTCTTTCTCTGTCTCGGGCGCCTCTTCCATGGCCTCGGGCCGCACGAGGTGGAAGTCGGGGTGGTTGCCCTGGGCAAACCAATTGCACGCTGCACAGGTCCCGCAAGGCTGGCCGTCGGCGGCAGGCGAGTCGCACAGCAAGCCTTGCGCGAAGTGCATGGCGAAATCGCGCTTGCCGGTGCCGGACTGGCCGTTGAGAAGGATCGCGTGCGGCAGCTTGCCGCGCATGGCTTGCAGGCGCGTCCAGTCAGCGGATTGCCATGGATAAAACATAATGAATCAATGAGTTACGTCAGATTGTTGATGCGGATTATTGTCGTGAAACGATTATTCCAGTAACCGAAATTGCCAGCCGAATCAGAGTGTTGCAAGCAGTTTCTCGAGATCTTTCTGGATGTCGCCGCGTTCGCGGTTGGCGTCCAGCACAACAAACCGGCCGGGGTCGGCCGCTGCGCGGCGCAGGTATTCAGCGCGGGTGCGCACGAAGAACTGGGTGGACTCGGCCTCGAATTTGTCGGGGGTACGGGCATCAGCCAGGCGCGCGGCGGCAATCTCGGGGGCCAGATCGAACAGGATGGTCCTGTCCGGCTGCAGGCCCTGTTGCACCCACCGTTCCAGGGCTTCGAGCCGGTCGATGGCCAAGCCCCTGCCCCCGCCCTGATACGCAAACGTCGCGTCGGTGAAGCGATCGGAAATCACCCAGTCACCACGCGTGAGCGCAGGCTGAATCACCTCGGCAATGTGCTCGCGGCGCCCGGCGAACATCAGCAGCGCCTCGGTTTCCAGATGCATGGGCTCGTGCAGGAGCAACTCGCGCAGGCGTTCACCGAGCGGCGTGCCGCCCGGCTCCCGCGTCACGACCACCTGTTTCCCCTGAGGCGCAAGCCGGTCCTGCAACTGCTGGGCGAACCATGCCAGGTGCGTGCTCTTGCCCGCGCCGTCGATACCCTCGAATGTGATGAACTTGCCGGTCATGGTTGGCCGCGCTGGTATTTGTTGACGGCCCGGTTGTGGTCCGTCAGGTTGGTCGAAAACTGGCTGCTGCCGTCGCCGCGCGCCACGAAATACAGCGCGTCGGAGGGCGCCGGGTTCAGCGCCGCCTGCAGCGATGCCATGCCCGGCAGGGCGATCGGCGTGGGAGGCAGGCCGGTGCGAGTGTAGGTGTTGTAAGGCGTGTCGGTCAGCAGATCACGCTTGCGCAAGTTGCCGTCAAAACCAGCGCCGATCCCGTAGATGACCGTCGGGTCCGTCTGCAGCAGCATGTTCTTGCGCAGGCGATTGACGAAGACGGCGGCAATCATCGGACGCTCGAGCTTCTGGCCGGTCTCCTTCTCGATGATGGAGGCCATGGTCAGCGCCTCGTACGGCGTCTTGTACGGCAGATCGAGCGCACGCTTGGCCCAGGCATCGTTCAGGCGTTTCTGCATGGCCTGGTAGGCGTGGCGGTACAGCTCCACGTCACTGCTGCCGCGTGCGAAAAGGTAGGTGTCCGGGAAGAACAGCCCCTCGGGGTTGGCCTCGGGTGCGCCGATCCTGTGCATGAGGTCGGCATCGCTCAGCCCAGCGGTCTCGTGCTTGAGCGCAGGCTCGGCATCAATGACCGCGCGCATCTGGCGCATGTTCCAGCCTTCGATGATGGTCACGACGTAATGGGTGACGTCGCCGCGCGCCATCTTGTCGAGAATGGACAGTGGTGTGGCGCCCGCTTCCAGGGCATAGCCGCCTGCCTTGAGGCTCTTGGCATGACCCGTGGCACGCGCGACCAGCGAGAACAATTGCGGCTGCACACCCACGCCGGCACTGGTAAGTTGCCTGGCGACCGAGATCACGCTCGAGTTTGGCTTGATCACCACTTCCAGCGGCGACGCCGTCAGGCTCACCGGTTGCTGGGCCCACCAGGCCACGCCACCTGCTGCCGCCAGCGCCATCAGGATCGCCAGCAGAGTCAAGCGCTTGAGAAATGAGAGCATTGCGTTGTGAATCTGCGCGCGGGGCAGTCAACGATCGACCTTGCCCGCACTCTTGGAATGGATTGAAGGCGCATAAACGGCCCTTCAGACAGCCCAATATAATACCGGGTCAACCTCCGGCAGCCCGCACACCATGAATGACGTTTTTCAGGATTTCGTCGATACGCTCAGCTTTCCGCCGCTCGACGTGCAGTTTGACGCCGCCACCCGCGGCAGCGTGCTGTGTGCACCGACCGACCTCGCACGCATCGCCGTAGAAGGCGCGGATGCGGCTGAATTCCTTCACAACCAGTTGACCAATGCTGTCACCGGTCTCGGCCTGAACCAGGCGCGCGTGGCAGGCTACTGCTCGCCCAAGGGCCGATTGCTTGCCTCGCTGCTCGTGTGGCGTCAGGCCGATACCATCGTGCTGCAGACCGACAAGCTCGTCGCGCCCGCGCTGACCAAGCGGCTGTCGATGTTCGTGCTGCGTGCCAAGGCCAAGCTGCGCCCGATGGACGAATTCATCGCCATCGGTGTCGCCGGTCCGGAAGCGGCGCAGGCGCTGCGCGATGCCGGCGCCGTGCTGCCCGAGCAGGATGCGGTGTACGCGGTGGCGCAGCAGCCAGCGACGGTCGGGCAGCAGGTCGGGGCCGTGGTCCGGTTGCCGGACGCCGACGGCCGAGCGCGCTACCAATGGATCGTCCATGCCGAGCATTTCCAGCACGCGTGGAAGACGCTGTCGTCCCGCCTGTCGCTGGTTGGCACCGAGGTATGGGACTGGATGGCCCTGCAGGCAGGTGTGCCGCAGATCACGCTGCCGACGCAAGACCAGTTCGTGCCGCAGATGGTGAACCTCGAGCTCCTGGGCGGGGTCGACTTCCGCAAGGGCTGCTATCCGGGACAGGAAGTCGTGGCGCGCAGCCAGTATCGCGGTACGCTCAAGCGGCGCATGCAGCGCGCGCACGTCGATGCGCCCACCTCCGCTGGCGCCGAGGTCTACAGTGAGTCCGATCCGAACCAGCCGTGCGGCATGGTGGTCAATGCCGCCATGGCGCCGGACGGCGGCACGGATCTCCTGGTCGAACTGAAGCTGGATGCGCTTGGCTCCGCCATCCACCTCGCCACGGCGGACGGCCCGCTCCTGACGTTACAGAAGCTGCCGTACGCGATCCCCCTGACGCAAGACGCCTGACAACGCGCAACCATCATGGCCGACCACCTGTTCGTCTACTTTCGCATCGCGGAGCGTGATGCCGGGGCCGCCGTGCCGCGCTGGCAGCGTTGGCTAGAGACGGTGGAAGAGGCGACCGGCGTGAGCGGCATGTTGATGCGCCGCCCCGAACTGCGCGACGGCCAGGCAACCTGGATGGAGTGCTACCACGATGTGCCGCCAGCCTTCGCCGCCACGCTTGCGGGGCTGTGGGATACCAGCGGCCCACGTGAATTCGTCGCCGGCGAGCGCCACGCAGAACTGTTCGCCGACATCGAAAACGGTTGACGGCGCCGCTGGCCATTTCGGCCGGCATGATCGCCAACGCAAACATCCGGCAGGCTGCTATGCTTGGCCGAAGCCCGCGCGACACAGGTCGTCACATTGACCATTGGCCGTCCGTTGCGCGGCATGTTCAAAGGAAGTGCTCATGTGTTTGATTCTCACGGCCTGGCACGCCCACCCCGCCTACGCACTTGTGGTGGCCGCCAACCGGGACGAATTCTATGACCGCCCTGCCGCGCCGCTGGCGTGGTGGAGCGACGCGCCCCACGTGCTCGCGGGCCGTGACCTTGCCGAGGTAGTCGGCCATGCCGGCACATGGATGGGCATGACGCGCGACGGCCGTTTTGCCGCGCTCACCAATTACCGCGCGCCGTCGGAGCGCCGGCCCGATGCGCGTTCGCGCGGCGAGCTGGTTTCCAATTTTCTCAGGGCGGAAGACACGTCGATCCCGACGTACCTGGATAGCCTCACCGCAAGCAACGGCGCGTACAACGGTTACAACCTGCTGACGGCCACACGGGACGAGCTCTGGTGGGCCAGCAATCGCGTTGAGGCTCCCCGCAAGCTTTCTCCGGGTGTGTACGGGCTCTCGAATGCGTTGCTCGACACACCATGGTTCAAGGTGCGGCATCGCATGGCTGCCTTTGCCGAAGCGCTGGCCGCCGATACGGGCCGGCACGGCAATGCGGGCGATGTGGCCCGTTATCTCGATCTGATGGCCGAGACGCGGGAGGCGCCCGTCAGCGCCCTGCCCGCCACCGGCGTCGCGCCGGATTGGGAGCGGCTGCTTTCCGCGGCCTTCATCCGTTCACCGCGCTACGGCACACGTGCGACGACTGTGCTGCGCATCCGCCATGACGGCTGCTTCGACGTGACCGAACGCCGTTTCGACGCTCAGGGCCAGATTGGCGAGACGCGCTACCTCGGCGTGCTCGACACCGTCACGCACGCCGATACCTGAGCGCAAGGCGGCTTATGCCGCTTCGCGGTGAGTGTCAGAGAGCAGCTCCTTCTGCATGTCCATTTCAGTGACCGCCGCGCCGCCGGGCCGCAGCGCCGAATGTTCGCGGCCGGATCGCACGAGCGGATAGAACATCTGCACCGTCCAGGCCTCGGGGCCGAACAGCACATCATCCTGCAGGCCGACCTGCGCCGGGTACTTGCGTGTGATGTGTGCCGTGCCGAACAGCACATCCCAGAAGAACAGCAGGTTGCCGAAGTTGCCCTTGTAGTGACCAATGCCGTCTGCATTGGTGAGCGCGTGGTGCGCCCAGTGCGTGGCCGGCGTGGAGATGGTGCGCTCGACCAGCCACATCAGCGGACGCAATGCGCGAATGCGATAGAGCGGCGCATCCCACGGCCAGGCGCAATGCGCCCCGACAATGACGGCGAGCTTCACCACCAGGTATGCCGCATACACCTCGCCGAAGCCCAGATACACCGCCACGCCGCCGATCCACAGCCCCGGCATCATCAGGTAATAGAAGAAGTTGTTCCGGTACGTGACGCGCACGCTCATGTACGACGCGCTGTGATGCGCGCGGTGCAGCGGCCACAGCAGCGGCGTGTGCGAGGCGCGATGCCACAGGTACTGCGTGAGGTCGTCGCCGATCAGCAGCAGGCCCGTCATGGCCCACCATGGCAGATCCGCCCAGGCATCGTGCTGGGCGGGAATCAGCCACTTGCACAATGCGTTGCTGCCCAGCAGCGCGATCGGCTGCGTGACGGCAACCAGGCTGATGAACATGAGCACCTCGAGCCAGGCATCGTTGGCAGTGGCGCGGCCACGTACATTGGCCCGGTAGCGCCGGCTGATGAACTCCATCGCGCCAAAGCCGAGGATGCAGGCTGCGATCAGGGCGTGCTCCAGTTGCGAACTCATCGAACGTCTCCTCCTTTTGGTTGTGATGACAAGCCTAGGAGTGCCCACTCAATGCGTCCAATGCATAATGAGCATTTATTTGATGCAATTTACGCAAGACGATGGATCTACGCCGCCTGAGTCACGTCGTTGCCTTGGCCGACACCCTGCACTTCGCGCGGGCCGCTGAACTCGTGCACCTGAGCCAGCCTGCCTTCAGCCGCAGCATTCAAGCGATCGAGGACGAGCTTGGCATTCGCCTGTTCGACCGGGACATTGGCGGCGTACGCCCGACCGCGGCTGGGGAATTCGTCATCGCACGGGGGCGCAAGCTACTGTTCGAGGCACGTTGCCTGCAACGCGACGTCGATCTTTACCGCGACAGCCAGCTTGGTGATACCGCGTTCGGCGTGGGCCCGCTGCTGACGGCCACGCTCATGCCGCAAGCCCTGCGCGAACTACGCCAGCAGCATCCAAAGGTGGCGCTGCGCATGGAGGTTGGCAACTGGGTGCAACTGCTCGACAGCCTGCGCAGCGAGAGCATCGAGTTCTTTGCCGCCGATGTACGAGACATGCCCAGCGACGCAGCGCTCGACATCCAGCCGATCGGCGGACAGCCGCCACACCTGTATGCGCGCGCAGGCCATCCCCTGACAACGCGTCGGCATACGCCGCGCGAGGTGTGGGAATACGGCATTGCGGTTCCGAAGCTGCTCAGCCCGTCCAAGCTGGAGCTGGCCACCCTGCTGGGCTTGCCGGCTGGCCAGGAGGCCAGCATCGCGCTGGAATGCGATAACTACGGGGTGCTCAAGACGGTGGCACTGACCACGGACACGGTGTTGGGCGCAACGGATGCCGCCGTGCGCGAAGAGCTGGAGTCTGGTGCACTCGTGCGGCTTTCGGTGAAGGGCTGGCTGTCGCCGCCCTCCATTACGGGCATCGTACGGCTGCGCGGAAGAACCGCCTCGCCGGCGGCGCAGGCGGCCATCGCTGCCATCGCGCGGGCCGCCCAAGCGATCAACGTGTGAGCACCCGTCGCATGGTCCGGTGGGGGATACCGGCCTCCTCAAACGCCTCCCCCTCGGGCGTGAAGCCGGCGCGCGCGTAGAACGGCATCGCGTGGGTTTGCGCGTTGAGGATCAGCTCCGGGTAGCCGAGCGACTGCGCCTTGCCGATCAGTGCTTCCAGTACGCGCGCGCCCACACCGGTGCCGCGCGCCTCCTTGCGCACCGCCATGCGGCCGATATGGCCGTCTGGCAGCAGGCGCCCCGTGGCGACGGGCCGGCCAGCGGTGTCACGTGCCAGCGCATGCCAGCATTGGTCGTCCCATGCATCCCATTCGAGTTCGACGGGCACGTTCTGCTCGATGACGAACACGTCGTAACGGATCGCGCGGGCGTCTTCGCGTACGGCGTCCCAGCGGCTGATTTCAACGTCGCCGAGCGGGCGGACAGATTCAGGAGCAGTCATGTTTCAGGCTTCAGAACTTCAAAATTGAGGATGCGCTCGCGCAGCGCGTCGGGTATCGGCGCCGCGCTTTGGGTGGCAGGTTCGGCGCAGACGTAGATGACTTCGCCGGTGACGAGGTGTTCTTGCGCACGATACATCTCGATGATGAAGCGCATGCTAGAGCGGCCCAGGCGCGCCACGCGGCAGCGCAGGTCCAGTTCGTCGTCAAAGCGCGCAGACGCGTGGTATTCGAGCGTGGATTTGACCACGTAGAAATCAACGCCAAGCACATCCACCACTTCGGTGGGATACCGCACGCCGATGCTGCGCCAGTATTCGGTGGTGCACACATCGACGTACATCAAGTAGTGGCCATTGAAGACGATGCCCTGTGCATCGACTTCAGCCCAGCGCACGCGCAGCGGCGTGCTGTGGCGGAAATCCTCGATCGCCATGCGGTCTCCCTGGTCCAGGCTTATTCGGTTTCGGTGCCGAAGGCGCGACGCAGCGCGTTGGCGGCGTCCCAGTGCGCATCTTCGACGGCGGGTACGAAGCGGCCGATCTTGAAAAAATCGTGGATCATGCCTTGGTACAGTTTCAGCTCGACGGGCACCTCCGCTGCGCGCAGCTTGTTGGCGTAGCCGATGCCCGCGTCACGGATCGGGTCGAAGCCCGCCACGGCGATCCACGCCGGACACACGCCCCGCACGTCCGCGCCATGGCCGCCAGCATCCAGCGGGGCAAAACGCCAGTCGTCGCGGTCGGCGTTGGAGCGCAGGTATTGCGAGAAGAACCAGCGGATCATCTCGTGCGTGAGCAGATAGCCTTCGGCAAATTCGCGGTGCGACGGCGTGGTCTCGCGCGCGGTGGTACCCGGGTAGATCAGCAGTTGCAGCACGGGCGACAGCCCGCGGTTGCGCGCTTCGATGGCAGACACCGCCGCGAGCGTGCCCCCGGCACTGTCACCACCAAAGGCGATGCGTGAGGCATCCGCGCCAATCGTGGCGGCTTCGTCGAAGACCCACTGCAGCACGTCGAAGGCGTCGTTGACGGCGGTCGGGAACTTCCAGTCGGGCCCGAGGCGGTAATCGACCGAGAGCACCATCGCGCCGGATTTGGCGGCCAGCGAGCGGCAGAGCTGGTCATGCGTCTTGACGCTGCCGACCGTGAAGCCGCCGCCATGAAAGTACACGAGCAACGGCAGCGGATCGGCCCAGCTCGCCTCGCGCGCGGCATACGTCCGAATGGGAATCGCATGGCCGTCGCGCGCGGTCACCGTCAGGTCATGTACGGATTCCAGGGCAATGGGTGGGATGTCGACAATGGGGCTGCTCTTTTCGTAGGCGATCTTGGCGTCGGCCGGATCGAGTGCATTCAGCGGCGGACGCTTGGCACGCGCCACCAGTTCGAGCAACTGGGCGACGTGCGGGTCGAGAGACGGGGACTGCATGAGGGCGAGAACTGAACGATCGTTCTAATTTGGCTATCATCGGAGTATCCATTGAACCACGCCCGCGAGACAAGACGGGCGCCGCACACGACACCACCGGAGACAACGCATGGCCCTGATCTTTTACCTGACCCACGTTCACCTCGGCTTCGGCACGATCAACGAACTGAAAAGCGAATGCGCCCGCGTCGGCATCCGCCGGCCCATGATCGTGACCGACAAGGGCGTGGCTGCGGCTGGCCTCGCAAAGCGCGCCATCGACGCGACGGGCGGCCTGCCCGTGACGGTCTTTGACGAGACGCCGTCCAACCCCACTGAAGCCATGGTGCTGAAGGCTACCGCGCAGTACAAGGAAGCCGGCTGCGATGGGTTGATTGCCATCGGGGGCGGCTCTTCGATTGATCTCGCCAAGGGCATTGCCATTGCGGCAACGCATCCGGAGCCGCTCACCACCTACGCCACGATCGAAGGCGGCAGCGGCAAGATCACAGAAGCGGCGGCTCCGCTGATCGCCGTTCCCACCACGGCGGGCACCGGCAGCGAAGTCGCGCGCGGCGCCATCATCATCCTCGAGGATGGCCGCAAGCTCGGCTTCCACTCGTGGCACCTGCTGCCCAAGTCGGCCATCTGCGATGCCGAGCTGACGCTCGGCCTGCCGCCCGCGCTGACGGCCGCCACCGGCATGGATGCCATCGCCCATTGCATCGAGACGTTCCTCGCGCCGGCCTTCAACCCGCCCGCCGATGGCATCGCGCTCGACGGCCTCGAGCGCGCCTGGGCCAACATCGAGCGCGCGACGCGCGATGGCTCGGACCGGGACGCCCGGTTGAACATGATGAGCGCTTCGATGCAGGGCGCGATGGCGTTCCAGAAAGGGCTGGGCTGCGTGCATTCACTGTCGCACCCGCTGGGCGGCGTGAAGGTGAACGGCAAGACTGGGCTGCACCACGGCACGCTCAATGCGGTGGTGTTGCCAGCAGTCCTGCGCTTCAACGAGACGGCGGAGTCCGTTGTGCGGGACAACCGCTACGCGCGCATGCGCCGCGTGATGAACCTGCCCGCCGGAGCCGACCTCGCCCAGGCCGTGCATGACCTCACTGCGCGGCTGGGTCTGCCGACCGGTCTGCGCCAGATGGGCGTGCCGGAAGACGCACTGGAGCATGTCGTGGAAGGTGCCCTGCTCGATCACTGCCACAAGACGAACCCGCGTGTGGCCACGGCGGACGATTACCGCCGCATGCTGGCGGAATCGATGTAACGCGGCTGCGCTATGAAACGAACGGCCGGATCAGCGCAGTGATGTGCTCCGGCTGTTCGTGCACCACCCAGTGCGTACCCTCGGGAATGCGCTCAAGCTGCAGGTCCGGAATGAAGCGCTCCAGCCCGTTGAGCAGGCTCTTGGGCAGCGCCATATCCTTCTCGCCCCAGATCACGAGCGTGGGCACCTTCACCACAAAGGCTTCGGGCGGCATCTGGTCGATGCGCAACGGCGCCGTGCCTTCTGCAGGCGGGTGCAATGGCGAGGCGCGGTAGTAGTTCACACCGCCTGTCAGGCCATGCGAGCCACCCTCGCCCGGCTGGCTCCAGGCTGCGTGGTACCGCGCCCGTACATCGGGCGTGAACCAGTCGGCCACGGGCTGGCCCATGCCGTGAAAGAAGCCTTCGAGCTTCTCGAAGTCATTGGCAGCGAGGGCCTCCTCTGAACCCGGCTGCCGCAGCCAGTTCATGTAGGCCGACGAAGCCTGCTGCGCAGAATCGGTCAGCAGCGCGTTGGCGAATACCCACGGATGCGGCGAATTGATGATCACCAGCCGCTCCACGCGCTCCGGATGCTGGATCGCCAGGTTCCAGCAGATCGCCCCACCCCAGTCATGCGCGACCACGATGGCACGCTCGTAGCCAAGCGACGTGATGAACTGCTCAAGATCCTGCACCAGCAGCTTCGGGCGGTACGCTTCGACCGCCGCCGGCTTGCTGGAGAGGTTGTAGCCGCGCATGTCGGGCGCCACGGCAAAGTGCGTATCGCCAAACGCAGCGAGTTGCGCTTCCCATTCGTACCAAAACTCCGGAAAGCCGTGAACGAACAGCATCAGCGGTGCACCGCGCTTGCCCGCGCTGGCGTAATGCAGCCGTGTACCGTTGGGCAGATCGGCGAATTGCGATTCCGTGATGGCGGCGGCAGTGGCAGTGTTCATGTCGATTCCGGAGTCGTGGAAGTGGGATTACCCGCGCAGCGCATCCACCAGGCGCGCACGCACGTCCGGTTTGCCTTCGAACGGATCGGACGGATTGCGCTGCGAGATGATGTCTTCAAAGCGATGCTGCACGGGCGCCAGCGCGTGCGGGTGCGAGTAGATGTAGAAGCCCGCGTTGCGGATGGCGTCGAAGGTCATCTGGCCGACCTGCTCGGCGGTGACCTTGCCGGAGCTGACAGCCTTTTCCGACATGGCACGCGAAACCAACTGCGACTTGGTGGGCGGCGCCGTGTTGGCCAGGTCCTGCGGGCGGTTGCGGTCCGACTGCGTAATGCCGGTCGGCACGAAGTACGGGCACAGCACCGAGCAATGCACCTGGTCGGTCACCAGGCTCAGGTCCTGGTACAGCGATTCGGACAGCGCGACCACTGCGTGCTTGGACACGTTGTAGATGCCCATGGCCGGCGCATTCAGCAGCCCCGCCATCGAAGCCGTATTGACGATATGGCCCTCGTACGACGGATCTTTCTTGGCCGCTTCCAGCATCAGGGGCGTGAAGATGCGCACGCCGTGGATCACGCCATGCAGGTTCACGCCGAGCACCCAGTCCCAGTCGCGCTCGGTGTTTTCCCAGATCAGGCCGCCGGAACCGACACCGGCGTTGTTGAACAGCAGGTTGACCTTGCCGAACGTCTTGACGGCCAGATCAGCCAACGCCTGTACGTCTTCCACCTTAGACACATCGACGCGCAGGCCGACCACGTCCGCGCCCTGCGCCTTGAATTCGGCCACGGCGGCATCGAGCGCGTCCTGCTGGATATCGGCCAGCACGAGCTTCATACCCAACCCCGCACCGATCTTGGCGAATTCCTTGCCGAAGCCCGACGCGCCACCCGTGATGACGGCCACGCCGCCTGCGAATTGCTTCATATGTGTCTCTCTCGTGTTGTAGTCATGAAATGCGATCGACGTGGCAACGCTGTATCAGCCGGCTGCCTCGACCTTGCGCACGGCGTAACCCACGCGCGGAAAATGCACCACCACCTGGCCGACGCGCGGGTCTTCGCGCAACACACCCACCGCGTCTCGCGTGGAGACGACCAGTTCCCCCTCGACCGGATCGGTACCGTAATCGACCGCCGCCACCGTCACTCGCGTGCCCTTGGCCAGGCCATCACGAACATCGAAGGCGGCATTTGCCTCGGTCAGCGCGCGCGGTGTGGCTGCGCGGGCAAGGTCGAGGGCTTCGCCGGGTGTCATGGGTTGCGCCTGCGAATGACCGAATGCAGCAATCCGATGCATCCAGGCCACGACCTCGGGATGTGCGTCGAGAATGCCCGCGACACCCGTTGCGCGGCGGATGAACCACAGGCAGTGATAGACGGAAAAATCCGCCACGGTCGGCTGCTCGCCAAACAGGAAGATGCGCTCCCCGGTGGCTAACTGGCGTTCGAGCTGCGCAAGGAACACATGCAGCGTAGACGTCGCTTCCTCGAGCGGCATCCGTAGGCCGGTGCCCCCCGAGCGCATCGCCTTCCGATCTTCAACGAACGCTTTGACGAAGGTCTCCGGCATGCTGCCAAACAGGCTCTGGAAGCCCGCCGGCTGCATGACGAAGGAGGCCGACGCATAGAACAGCGTCGTATCGGCCCATTGCGCCATCGAAAACACCGCTGCGGCGTGATCTGCCGGATAGAGCGTCGGGGCCGGATGAATCGATTCCAGCACCTGCGCGATCAGCGCGGTATCGCAGTAGATGTCCGCGCCGATCTGCAGGAACGGCGTGCGGCGGTAACCGCCTGTCAGCGGCATCACATCGGGCTTGGGCAGGATCACGGGAACCGTGACGGACTTCCACGGCTGATCCTTGTAGCCGAGGATCAACCGCACTTTCTCCGAGAACGGCGAGGTGGCGTAGTGATGCAGGATCAGGTCCGTCATGGATGCTCCAGAAAAAGGGGGGCGGATCAGTCGAGCAGATCCGGCTGTTCCTTGACGATGCGCGCGTACAGCGGCTGGAACTGGAACCAGCCGGCCTGCGCAGAGCCAACGATGGAATAGGCCTGCCGCGCAGCCGCATCCGAGATGCAGCGAGGCGCCTCGCCCGTTCGCGCGGCAGCCGCCTCGGCCAGCAGTTGAACCTGGCACGAACGCTCCATCGTGATGAACCACCACGCGGCCTCGTCGACGGTCTTGCCGACGGTCAGCAGACCGTGGTTCTGCAAGATCGCGGCCTTGTTGTCGCCGAGCGATTCGGCAATGCGCTGCCCCTCGTCCAGTTCGACCACGACGCCGCCGAAATCGTCATACACGGCATGGTCTTCGTAGAAGGCGCACACGTCCTGCGTGAGCGGATCGAGCTTGCGACCAAGTGTCGACCAAGCGCGACCGTAGGTGCTGTGCGAATGCGCAGCCGCCACAGCGTCGGGCCGCGCCTGGTGCACGCGCGAGTGAATGGCGAACGCCGCCGCGTTGACCGGGTAATCGCCCTCGACCACGTTGCCGTGGTGATCGCAGCGGATCAGGTTCGACACCTTCACCTGGCTGAAATGCACACCGAATGGGTTGACCCAGAAGCTGTCCTGGTGCTCCGGGTCACGTGCAGTAATGTGCCCCGCCACCCCCTCGTCAAAGCCGAACTTGGAAAACAGCCGGAAGGCCGCGGCCAACCGCTGCTTGCGGTGCAGGCGCTCCTCTTCAACCGTGGCGAATTGCGGTGGGCGCGGCAGGTTGCGGTAGCGGGCGGCGGCCTCGGGACTGAGGTTGGCCGTCATGCTGTCGGGCCGCTTGGCGTGGGCGGTTTCGGGTGCGTTCATGGTGTCTCCTTCACGCGTTTGTTGTGGGTGGGGCCATTCTGTGGCGGCCCTCACCCGGCGAACTGTCAAACCATTGACAGTCCGCGTGCGGCTTAACTCAAACCAGCTTGACGAGCTGCTTGCCGAAGTTCTTGCCTTTCAGCAGGCCCATGAACGCTTCCGGTGCGCTAGCCAAGCCCTGTGCCACGCTCTCGCGGAACTTCAGCTTGCCCTGCGCCACGAAACCGCCCAGCTCGCGCAGGGCTTCGGGCCACACGTCCATGTGTTCGGAGACGATGAAGCCCTCGATCGTCAGGCGCGACACCAGGATCAGTTGCGGATTCTGCAGCGGCAGCGGCTGGCCGTCATAGCCGGCGATCATGCCGCACATGGCGATGCGGCCAAACGCGTTCATGCGCGAGAGCACCGCATCCAGAATCGTGCCGCCCACGTTCTCGAAGTACGAGTCGATGCCGTCGGGCGTGGCTTCCTTGAGCATCTTGTACAGCTCTTTCGGGTCCTTGGCGGCCTTGTAGTCGATGCACGCGTCAAAGCCCAACTCGTTGACCACGTAGTCGCACTTGTCCTTGCCGCCGGCAAAGCCCACCACGCGGCAGCCCTTGAGCTTGGCGAGCTGGCCGACCACGCTGCCGACGGCGCCCGAAGCGGCGCTCACCGCAACGGTTTGGCCGGGCTTCGGCTGCATGATCTTGTTCAGCCCATACCAAGCCGTCACGCCGGGCATGCCAACCGAGCCCAGGTAGGCCGACAGCGGAATGTGGCGCGTATCCACCTTCTGGATACCGCGCCCGTCCGACACGCCCACCTCTTGCCAGCCGAACATGCCGACCACGCTATCGCCGACGGCAAACGAAGGGTTCTTGGAGGCTTCCACCACGCCCACGGTGCCGCCAATCATCACTTCGTTCAGCGGCTGCGGTTCTGCATACGACTTGCTCTCGTTCATGCGCCCGCGCATGTACGGGTCCAGCGACAGGAAATGATTGCGCACCAGGACCTGGCCATCTTGCAGCTCGGGAATCTCCGCTGTCTCCAGGCGGAAGTTCTCGGGCGTGACGGGCCCTTGCGGGCGGGATGCCAGGACGATGCGCTGATAGGTCTTCGACATGAATATCGCTCCTGAATGTCGGATGTCGGTGTAAGGGTCGGGGTTACTTGTGTTGCATGAAATACTCGGCGAGCGCCGCATACGCGCGGTGCGTCACCGGATCGTTCGCGGCATTGGCGGCAATCGGGTGCGAGGCGTACCGCACGATCGTCATCTGGGCTACCGGATCAATATAGATGCGCTGGCCGTGGATGCCGCGCGCCTCGAACGTGTGGTGCTCGTTACTCGAGACCCACCACATGTTGCGATACGAATAGCCCGGCAGCGTCGTGTAGCCTGCCTTGGCAAATTTGACCGGGTCACCGCCGCGGCGAATGTCGGCAATCACGCTCTTGGGAACGATCTGCTTGCCGTTGAAGCGCCCCTCGTTGCGGATCATTTCTCCGAAGCGCGCCAGATCGCGCAGCGTGGTGTTCAAGCCACCGCCGCCCGATTCGGTGCCGATGCTGTCGACCTGGAAGTAGGCATCGTCCTGCGCGCCCATCGGCTGCCAGATACGCTCGGACAGCAGCGCAGCCAGCGACTTGTTCGAGGCGCGGCGTACGATCCACGCCAGCGCTTCCGCGTTGACGGTCTTGTACGAGAACTCGGCGTCGTGCGCCCCTTCCTTGCGCACCGTTTTCAGGTAGTCATAGAAGTTGTCCGGCCCTTGGTAGCCAACCGGGCGCGGCAGCATGCCGCCCGCGCGCGCGTAGGCCCAGACATCGGCGTTCGGATCGGCGTAGTTCTCGGAGTAATGCACACCCACCGTCATGTCCATGACCTGGCGCACGGTGGCATCGCCGTAGGCGCTGTCCTTGAGTTCAGGCACGTATTGCGTGACCGGCGCGGACGGATCGAGCTTGCCGTCGGCCACCAGCATGGCGGCCAGCGTGCCGACAAACGATTTCGTCACCGACATGGCGATGTGCTGCGTGTGCGCATCGAGCGCGCCAAAGTAGCGCTCGTACACCACCTTGCCCTTGTGCATGACGAGGATGCCATCGGTGTAGGTCAGCTTCAGCGCTTCGGCAAAGGTGCGGCGCGTGCCGTCGGCATCGGTAAAGAGGACACCGCTGATGTCGCGCTCGGCGCGCGGCAGCTTGCTCACCGGGCCATCGCCGCGCCAGACAACGCGGGTGGGGACGAATTCCCGCACGTGGCTGTAGCCGTAGCGCGTGCGCGGGAAGATGTTGCCCGCCAGATCAAAGCGAATGATCCGATCCGCCGGCGGCGGGAAGCCCTGCATCCACCCCATCCTGTTCGGGTCGGACTCGTCCGCCGTGAGCGGCTTTTGCATCGGCGGGTTGGGCGCCGACGGCGGCTGCACCGTTGCCGACGCGGTGGTCGCGGGTGCCGCAGCCGGCGCGGAGTTCGAGGCGCATCCTTCCAGGGTCATGGTGAGTCCTGTCGTGCAAAGCAACGTGATGGCAAGGGCAGATACTGCCTGCCGCGCGGGTTGTCGCATGGTCGTCTCCGTGATTGCACTTCTGGTAGACCGGGCTCTGCCCGGCGGGCAAACGGGGCACGGCCAAACTGCAACTGCGATGCGTACGTTCAGCCGTCAGCACCCGGCTCCGGGGTGCGCGGCGGCGGCATGCGCTTGACGAACTTGAACGTGCCTGAGCCGCGCGCCACCAGCTTGCCATCCTCGTCCCTCACCTCACCTTCGCAGAAGGCCATGGTGGTGGACTGGTGCACGCAGTGCGCGCTGGCCTTGAGCGTGCCACGCCCGGGCTGCATGAACGCCGTTTTCATCTCAATCGTCACCACGCCGCGGCCATGGGCATCCGCCGAGCGTCCGGCCATGGCCATCGCCACGTCGAGCATCGTCATGGTGACGCCACCGTGGGCCATTTCCCAGCTGTTCATGTGGCGATCTTCGAGTGCCAGCTCGACGATGCCCTCGCCGTCCGCCGCCTTCAGGCAGCGCATGCCCAGCCATTGCAGGAAGGGGATGTTGATCGGAAAACCGTTGGTGTCTGCGTTCATGCTCGTTTGGAAGGCTGCGTTCAATGGAGTGAAAGCCAGCCGGAATTAGACCACGCTCACGCCGCCATCCACGGCCAGGATCTGGCCCGTGATGTGCTTGGAAGCATCCGACGCAAACAGCGCTGCCACGCCCTTGAGGTCTTCTTCGTCGCCAATGCGGTGCAACGGCGTGCGTGCCGAAAGCTTCTCGACGCCAAGTTTTTCGAGGGAGCCGCGCGTCATCTTCGATGGGAAGAAACCCGGCGCGATGGCGTTGACCGTGATGTTGTGCTCGCCCCATTCGCCGGCCAGTGCACGGGTGAAGTTCACGACCGCACCCTTGCTCGTGTTGTAGGCGATCGTGTCGAGCGTTCCGGGCGCATTCCCCTTCAGACCGGCAATCGATGCCACGTTGACGATCTTGCCGTACTTGCGCGGGATCATCGATCGCTTGCCGATCTGCTGCGTGAGCAGGAACAGGCCGCGGATGTTCAGGTTCATCACCTTGTCCCACGCTTCGACAGGGTGGTCTTCCGCCGGCGCACCCCACGTCGCGCCCGCGTTGTTGACGAGGATGTCGACGTGGCCGAGCTTGGCCAGCGCCTCATCGGCCAGGCGCTGGATGTCGGCCTCGACGGCGCCGTCGGCAGCAATCCAGTCGGCCTCGATGCCAAGCGACTTCAGGTGCGCCTGCGCTTCCTTCAGCTCATCGGCCTTGCGGGCAGACAAAACGATGCGCGCGCCCTGCTCGCCCAGCGCTTCGGCAATCTGCAGGCCGAGCCCGCGTGAGCCGCCGGTGATCAGCGCCGTCTTGCCGGAAAGATCGAACAGATGCTTGAGCGTACCCATGGTGTCTCCTGTGTCGTTGTCGTAATTAGAACCAAGCGTCCTGCATGTCCAGCGTCGTGGTGTCGAGCGAACCCAGCAGTGCGATCTGCGGGTCGATCTTCGGCAGCTCCCACTGGAAGAAGTAGCGCGCAGCCTGCAGCTTGCCGCGATAGAAATCCGCATCGTCGCCCTGCGCGGCAGGCAATGCCTCGGCCGCAGCCAGGGCCTGCTCCAGCCAGACCCACGCGATGACGACATGGCCGAAGGCTTCGAGATAAACCGATGCATTGGCCAACGTCACGCGCGGGTCACCAGCCGCCCACAGCGTCTGCGTGACCTTGGCGAGCTTTTGCGTCGCCATGCCGAGCGCCCGGCCATAGCCGACCAGCGATTCGTTGTCGGTCTCCAGCGCACGGCCGACAGTGGCCTGCACGCGTTCGCCCAGTGCGGCAAAGGCCGCACCATCCTGCATCACGACCTTCCGCCCCAGCAGGTCCAGACCCTGGATGCCGTGCGTGCCCTCGTGGATCGGGTTCAGGCGGTTATCGCGGTAGAACTGTTCGACGTTGTATTCGCGGGTGT
>JAGWNU010000282.1 GCA_028871175.1 Burkholderiaceae bacterium
CGCTGCACGAGTTCCAGTGACGTGTTGGCGGCGTACTTCTTCATCAGCCGCGCGCGGTAGATCTCCACCGTGCGCGGACTGATCTCCAGCTGCTTGCCGATCTGCTTGCTGGTCTTGCCCTCGACCAGCTGCGCAGCGATGTCGCGCTCGCGTGGCGTGAGTGCCGCGGTGACGGGACGATGCGCGGAGAGATCCTCGAATGTCCAGATGCCTTCACCGAGCGGCTTGGCCCGGTCGAGTGCCCGGCCGGTGACGTGACACCAGAAAAGCTCGCCGCTGGCGCGTTTCATGATGCGCTCGTCCGAATAGCTGCCGCGCGCGTTCATGATCGGCACGATGCGGGCGCCGGTGCGCTCGTATTCATCATGGGTCGGGTAGAGCAGTTCGAACGACTGGCCGATCATTGCGGTGCGCGCGTGGCCGAAAATGCGCGCGGCCTCGTCATTCACATCGACCATCACCCGCTCGCGTGACATCACCATGCCGACCGGGGCAAGCTGGAACGCGGTCTGGTAATCGAGTGCTGTCATGGGGCTGGACCTTATGTAGTCGTACGTATTGCTGCGTTGCGTGGCGCTTGCGTATTCTCGCCGGATTGTACCGTTACAATTTTCCGGCGCTGCACCGCACAAACCCCAAGTGTGCATGCGGTCAAAACCGAGCCGGATTCGTTGGACCACCAAGGAAGGAGTACGCATGAACAAAATCTTCGCCAGCGCGGGCGAGGCGCTTGCCGGCGTCGTCAAGGACGGCCAGACCATCGCCGTGGGTGGCTTCGGCCTGTGCGGCATTCCGGAAGCGCTGATCGCCGCACTGCGTGATTCGGGCGTCAAGGGGCTGACCTGCATCTCCAACAACGCGGGCGTTGACGGCTTCGGCCTCGGCCTGCTGCTGGAAACGCGCCAGATCAAGAAGATGATTTCGTCCTATGTGGGCGAAAACAAGGAGTTCGAGCGCCAGTACCTCGCCGGCGAACTCGAGCTGGAATTCACGCCGCAAGGCACGCTGGCAGAAAAGCTGCGCGCAGGCGGCGCCGGCATCCCGGCGTTCTTCACCAAGACGGGCGTCGGCACGATGGTGGCCGAGGGTAAGGAACTGCGCGAGTTCGACGGCGAGATGTACGTCATGGAGCGTTCACTGGTGCCCGACGTGTCCCTGGTCAAGGCTCAGGTGGCCGACAAGTCGGGCAACCTGCGCTTCAACCTGACCGCGCGCAACTTCAATCCGGCTGCGGCCACGGCTGGCAAGCTCTGCATCGTCGAGGTGGAAGAGATCGTGGAAGTGGGCGAGCTTGCCCCGGACGACATCCACCTGCCGGGCATCTACGTGAACCGCATCGTGCTCAATGCCTCGCCCGAGAAGCGCATTGAAAAGCGCACTGTCCGCGCAACGAATTAAGGAGACCGACATGCCCTGGACACAAGATCAGATGGCAGCACGCGCTGCCCAGGAACTGCAGGACGGTTTCTACGTCAATCTCGGCATCGGCATCCCGACGCTGGTGGCCAACCACACCGGCGACAAGGAAGTCTGGCTGCAGAGTGAAAACGGCATGCTTGGCATCGGCCCGTTCCCCACGGAAGACGAAGTGGACGCGGATCTCATCAATGCCGGCAAGCAAACCGTGACCACCCTGCCGGGCAGCGCCATTTTCGGCAGCGACCAGAGCTTTGCCATGATTCGTGGCGGCAAGATCAATCTCTCCATTCTCGGCGCCATGCAGGTCAGCGAGGCAGGCGATCTGGCCAACTGGATGATCCCCGGCAAGATGGTCAAGGGCATGGGCGGCGCGATGGACCTCGTCGCAGGCGTCAAGCGCGTGATCGTGCTGATGGAGCACACGGCCAAGAAGAAGGATGGCACCGAAGACCTGAAGATTTTGCCGAAATGCACGCTGCCCTTGACGGGCGTGGGCGTGGTCGATCGCATCATCACGGATCTCGGCGTGATCGACGTGACGGAGCAAGGTCTGAAGCTGGTGGAAACCGCACCGGGCGTATCGCGTGAAGAGATCCAAGCCAAGACTGGCGTCAAACTGCTGTAATCCGGAGACTGCAATGCTGCAAGGAAAAACCGCCCTCGTGACAGGCTCGACCAGCGGGATCGGTCTGGGCATTGCCTGCGCGCTTGCCGCGCAAGGCGCCAATATCATCATGAACGGCTTTGGCGACGTGGAAGGGCCCAAGGCTGAAATCGCGGCGGCGGGCAAACAGGCCATTCGCGTCGGGTATCACGGCGCCGACATGAGCAAGCCCGCCGAAATCGAGGCGATGTTCGCTTATGCCGATGCCGAGTTCGGCGGCGTGGACATCCTCGTGAACAACGCCGGTATTCAGTACGTGGCCAACGTGGAGGACTTCCCGGTGGAACGCTGGGACGCCATCATCGCCATCAACCTGACCTCGGCCTTCCACACCACGCGTCTGGCTGTGCCGGGCATGAAGCGCAAGAACTGGGGGCGCATCATTAACATTGCTTCGGCGCATGGCCTGGTGGCGTCGGCGCAGAAGTCGGCGTACGTGGCGGCCAAGCACGGCATCGTCGGCTTCACCAAGTCGGTAGCCCTGGAGACGGCGCAGACGGGCATCACTTCCAACGCGATCTGCCCCGGCTGGGTGCTGACGCCCCTCGTGCAGAAACAGATCGACGCGCGTGCAGAGAAGGAAGGGATTCCCGCGCTGCAAGCCAAGAAGGAACTGCTGATGGAGAAGCAGCCTTCGGGCGAGTTTGTCACCCCCGACCAGCTCGGCGCATTGGCGGTGTTCCTCTGCAGCGACGCGGCCGAGCAGGTACGCGGCGTGGCGTGGAACATGGACGGCGGCTGGGTCGCGCAATAAGCGATTCGTGCGGATGGAAGAGCCTCGCTGCGGCGAGGCTTTTTTGTTTTTGCCTGACCGCACCTTCCTGCTGCGCTGCCGCATGGCTGCGGGGCCGCGTACAATCAGGCCTGGTTTCTCCCCGCCGTCCACGTGTAGGAGTCGTTCATGCCCGTTTCGCCGCGCCTCGCTTTCGTGCAGTGCCTGAGCCCGTCCGGCCTGCACCGCATGGCCTATCACGAATGGGGTGATCAGCAGAATCCGCGTGTGCTGGTCTGCGTGCATGGACTGACGCGCACGGGTCGTGACTTCGACGTACTGGCGCGGGCGCTGTCCAATGACTATCGCGTCATCTGTCCCGACGTCGTCGGCCGTGGACGTTCCGACTGGCTCACTGATCCGAAAGGGTATGTGCTGCCGCAGTACGTCTCCGACATGGTGACGCTGCTGGCACGCCTGAACGCGGAGTCGGTCGACTGGTTCGGCACCTCGATGGGCGGGCTGATCGGCATGGGCCTGGCGGGGCTGCCGAACTCACCCGTTCGCAAGCTGTTGCTCAACGACGTGGGTCCGCGCGTGACGGAGTCCTCCTTGGCGCGCATTGGTGCCTATCTGGGCTTGAACGTTCGTTTCAAAACCTTTGACGAAGGGCTGGCCTACCTGAAGACGATCAGCGCGTCGTTCGGGCCGCATACGCCGGAGCAGTGGCGCGAGCTGAATGCCGCGATCCTCAAACCGCAGGGCGGCGAGTGGGTGCCGCACTACGATCCTCGCTTGGCGGAGCCCTTCAAGAGCACTACGCCGGAACTGCTCGCTGCTGGCGAGGCCGCGCTTTGGAAACTGTTTGAGGCGATCCCCGGCGAGGTGCTCATTGTGCGTGGTGCGCAATCCGACCTGCTCACGCGCGAAACCGTCGATGCCATGAAGCAGCGGGGTAAGCACGTCAATGCGGTGGAGATCGCAGACGTGGGCCATGCGCCGACCTTCGTCCAGCCCGACCAGGTCGCGATAGCCCGCACATTCTTCCTCGGTCAATGACCGTGTATCTGATCCAATTCGATTGACCTGATGAACTCTGAACTGAAGCGTTTCAATGTCGAGCATCGTTATTCCGATGCGGCCGTCTTCAACGGCGTCGTCTACGTGGCCGGCCAGGTGCCCGAGGCCACGCTGGACGCGGGCATTGCCGGGCAGACTGCCGAGGTGCTCGCCATCATCGATCGCGTGCTGGCCGCCAACGGCAGTGACAAGACGCGCATCCTGATGTGCCAGATCTTTCTCAAAGACATCAGCGAGATTGGCGAGATGAACAAGGTCTGGGACCAGTGGGTCGCCGCAGATTCCAGGAATTCGCCGCCGCGGGCAACCGTCGAGGCGGCGCTGG
>JAGWNU010000283.1 GCA_028871175.1 Burkholderiaceae bacterium
CAGGTCGGCGCTGCCACCTGCGCCGTATAGTCGGGCTTGCCATCCCCGTTGACATCCACGGGCACGTTGACCGCCGCAGCCGCAGGGTTGCCGGTGAAGTCGGAGCTGATGACCTGTTCGATCCCCTGCTGCGCAGCGCTGCGCGCTTCCAGCGTGTACTGCTGATTGCCTGCGATCTTGGTGTTGATGACGCTCGAATTCATCATCATCACCACGATGCCCATGAACATCGCCAGGAAGATCAGGGTGACGATCAGGGTGACGCCTGACTGGCGTGCCGGTAGACGCCGCATGACTTACTCCCGTGGGCCTGCCACGTTGACGACGCGCGCGACTTCCGCGTAGACGTGCCGCTTGTAGCTGTCGTAGGTGGGAACTGAGAGGACCGGGTTGGACGGCGTGCCGCGGCCCAGATCGTAGCTGCGGCTGTCCTTCCACCCGGCAGACGGGCTCAATGTGCGGGCCAGCACATTGATGCGCACAGCCGTCACGTTGCTCCAGTTGGTGAGAGACGATGTCGTCCAGTTGTATCCGCCCACGGTGGTGCATAGCCCACTGTTATCGACACCAGGGTCCGAGACATAACAGTCGGCCGAGCCATTGCCATCCATGTCGACGCCGTACGAAAAGTGGATGTCTTCGATACCCTGCGCAATGGAAGTCGGCTGGAGCACTCCGCCGGCGAGTTCGGCCACCTTCAGCGTGGGGATGCCGTCGCCACCGTTGCTGCAGCGATCACACGTGGCCAGATAGAAGATACGAACGCTGGCCTGGCGCAGCTCGGCCAGCGTGTTGCACGACTTGTCGTTCAGCGTGAACGTTGCGGCGGGGCCGCTGCTGAAAATGAACGGACTCGTATCGGTGGTACAGAACGAATCCTGCATGTACGCCTGACCCACATTCATGGTGGTGGGCGTCACCGAGGTGGTCGAAACGCGCCTGACCACCAGGATTTCCGAGTTGGGCACCACGTTCGACAGGCAGGGGGCGGCCGGGTTGGTCCCGTACGCGTAACCATAGATCGCCACCGGAACCGTTGCCGGGCTGTTCGAGAAGCCGAGCATGTTGGTCGCCGCCGCGCACAGGTTCGGCGCAGACCATGCCGCGGCGCCGATCAGGTTGGAATCGCCAAAGTAGCCGCCCAGCGCCACTTCATGGCTGATCACGTCGAGCGCGTAGCGGCCATTCTCGATCTGGGTTGCACTGTTGGCCAGCTGCACGCGCGATTGCGAAGTCGATACATACAGACTGCCCAGCGCAACCAGCAGCAGCAGGCCAAGCGTCATCGCGATCATCAGCTCAACCAGCGACAGCCCGCGCTGCCGCGACAGCGGCCGGTGTGTGCGCATCATGACAGCACCCCGATTCGGATTTGCACACTGATCGCACGCCGATAGGCATCGTCACCGAATGCACCCGTGCCACTGCCGCACGGCAGCGAGGATGGCACGGTCTTGACCAAGCCCTGCCAGGCAACTGACACACGGTAGATCTGGTTGACCGCGTCGAGCTGTTCGATGCAGCCGACCGCGCCGATCATGGCGCCGAGGGCGGTTGCGCCGCTGGCGGTGCTGGCCTTTTCTGCGCTACCGATCAACTCGGTACTCCAGGCCGCAAGATCCGCTGTGGCAGTGGCCTGCTGGGCGGCTGTGCCCGTGGCGCAGGTTGTTGGCGTCGTATTCGTTCCGTTACCGACGATGGTCATGGTGCCGGCTGCGGCATAGCAAGGGGCGGCCTGCCGATTGGCGTTGAGCCGAGTAGCCATATCCTGCAGCAGTGTCAGTGCCTGCACGCGCTGGTAAGACTCCATCTCGGACTGGTTGGAGCGCCCCATCATCCCGGCCGCGCCCAACAGCGCCACCAGCAGGATCACCACCGAGATCAGGATCTCGATGAGGGAGGCACCGCGCTGTCCGGCGGTGCGCAAGCGGTGACGATGCAAACGTACGGTGGCGCTCATCAGCATGTCCCCGAAACCACGGCAACGCGGCCGGTGCCGCCCACCTGCACGCAACTCGGTGAAACGGATTGCGCAGTGCTGGTCGGCGTGACCTGGAACGTGACACCGCCCGCGGTGGGCCGTCCGTCATTGCCGAACGAGAGTGAGTTGCCGTTGCTGGGCGTAATCGTCACGCCGCTGTACGGGCCAAACGTCCGGACGACGGCGCCGTTCACTGCCAACGTCCAGCCGGTAGCCCAACTGGTGGCGGTGGATACCGTCGCAGTGCTGTTCTGCTTGACGGCCTCGCTGCGCGCCAGCGTCATGGCTGTGGAGAGATCAAACGAAGCGTTGCGCGTCGCCTGGGACGCGATCATGCCCGAGAACGACGGTACGGCAATGGTCACGAGAATCGTCAGAATGGCCAGCGTGACCATCAGCTCTGTCAGCGTGAACCCTTGGGAGGACTTGCGCGGCGCTGCCATGGCTCACTTCCAGCAGTTGGATGCACCACCGGACGCCGTCTTGGCGCCCGTATTCGTCAAGGCCAACTGGCCGCAGGCCGTGTCGTTCGTCTGCTGTGAACCCTGCGGCGTCGCGGTCAGCTGGTACGACGGCGGCACGCTGCTCGCGCTCAGCGCCAGGGTGTAATTGGACGCAACGTTGGCGGGCACGTTGCTGGCGTACTGCAGCGTGGTCAGATCCGGCGCGTATGCGCGGTTGTCGAGCAGAAAGCGCTCCTGGGCAGCCGCCACTTCCTGCATGAAGGACTCGGCCGCCGCGCGATTGGAGCGCACGATGTAATTGATATAGGAGGGATAGGCGATGGCGGCCAGAATGGCCACGATCGCCACCGTGATCATGAGCTCGATCAGCGTAAAGCCGCGCGCTGCGTGCGCGCGCTGACATCTCGGCTTACTTGCCACGTTTTTACCCACCCGGATTTGCTGTTGCTTTTATCGTTTTGATGCGCGCCCGTCCCATGACCCGACAGACCCGCTCACCGTCTAAACGGCAGTTCTCAGGAAATATTAAGGAAAGAACATGAAACCCGGGTGACTTCGCGTGCGGCGCAAACGTTATGCGGCGCAAATTACCTCAAATGGTGTAGTGGTTTGGAGACATCACACGACATTGAGGTGCTCGGTCCCGGCTGACAGATCGGTCTGGCCGCCGCGCTTGCTGTGCAGCTTGATCTGCAGCCGCAGGTCGTTGAGGGAGTCGGCGTTGCGCAGCGCATCTTCGTAAGTGATCTTGTCTTCTTCGTACAGCTCGAAGAGCGCCTGGTCAAACGAGATCATGCCCTGCTCGCGGGATTTCTTCATGACCTCCTTGAGCTCATGGATCTCGCCCTTGAAGATCAGATCCTGCACCAATGGGGTAGCGAGCATGATCTCCACCGCGGGCACCCGTCCCTTCTTGCCCTTGCGTGGCAACAGTCGCTGGGCAACCATCGCACGCAGGTTCAGCGACAGATCGATCAGCAACTGCTGGCGTTTCTCTTCGGGGAAGAAGTTGATGATCCGGTCAATCGCCTGGTTCGAGTTGTTCGCGTGCAGCGTGGCCAGGCACAGGTGACCGGTTTCAGCGTACTGGATCGCATATTCCATCGTGTCGCGATCGCGGATTTCGCCGATCAGGATCACATCCGGCGCCTGGCGCAGCGTGTTCTTCAGCGCCACATGCCACGACTCGGTATCGACACCCACCTCGCGCTGCGTCACCACGCAGTTCTGGTGTGCGTGCACGTATTCCACCGGATCTTCGATGGTGATGATGTGGCCATACGAATTGGCGTTGCGATAACCCACCATCGCCGCCAGCGACGTGGACTTGCCCGACCCCGTGGCGCCCACCACGATCACCAGGCCGCGCTTGCTCATCACGATCTCGTTGAGGATCGGCGGCAAGTCCAACTCGCCCAGCGTCGGGATCTTCGTATTGATGGTCCGCAGCACCATGCCGGCGCGGCCCTGCTGCATGAACGCCGACACGCGGAAACGCCCGGCACCCGGCGCCGTGATGGCGAAGTTGCATTCCGAGCTGTCCTCGTACTCGCGCAGCTGCTTCTCATTCATGATCGACTTGACCAGACCGAGGGCCTGCGTGGCATTCAGCGGCTGCTGCGAGATCGGCGTGACCTTGCCGTCCACCTTGATCGCGGGCGGAAATTCTGCCGTGATGAACAGGTCCGAGCCACGGCTGTTCACCATCAACTGCAAGAGTTCGTGGATGTATTTGGTGGCG
>JAGWNU010000284.1 GCA_028871175.1 Burkholderiaceae bacterium
CCGAAGCGGTTCTCGGCAGCACCTTCGGCCATCGGCGCCAGCAGCGGACGCACCATCTGCGGATGCCCGCCGAGGCTCGTCAGACCGGCGGCCGCCGTCAGCTCGCGCACGGCGAGGTAGACGATCAGCAGACGACCCACCGTGGCCGATTGAATGCGCGAGATCCAGTTCTGCGCGTGCTCACGCAAGCCGTGGCGCTCAAGCAGGCCCACCACCGCGAGCGGCAGCAGGATGATCAGCGGCAAGGTCCGCGTCTTGATGATGCCCGTCCCGATCGCCGTCAGGATCTGGTCAATGGACATCGATGCCGCAAAGCCGGTGGCGATGGCAGCCGCCGCCACCACCAGCATCGGATTGAAGCGCAGGATGAACCCCGCGATGATGACGACCACCCCGATCAGCGGCCATAGATTCACTGCCGTACCCATGTGGTGCTTCCCCCCCAAGTTGATAAAAGGCCCCGTTGGAAGGACGGGGCCGTGGCTCAGGCGCCGGCGCGAACAGCGATCCCTTCGCTGCCCAGCCGTTCCCGAATGCGTCGCGCGAACGCCAGCGCGTGTGCGCCGTCGCCGTGCAGACAAACCGTTTCCGCGCGGATCGGCACCCACGTGCCATTGATGGCCTTCACGCGCTGTTCGCGCACCATCGTGAGCGTCTGGTCGAGCGCGGCCTCTTCACTGTCGATCAGGGCACCCGGTGTGCCACGTTTGACGAGCGAGCCGTCAGGGTTGTACCCGCGATCGGCAAACACCTCTTCCTTGGCCTGCAGGCCGAGTTCACGCGCGGCCTTGACCAGCTCACCGCCCGCCAGGCCGAACACCACCAGCGACGGATCGAAATCACGGATCGCGCGCACGATGGCGGCAGCCAATGGCCGGTCACGCGAAGCCTGGTTGTACAGCGCGCCGTGCGCCTTCACGTGGGCCAGCTTGCCGCCCTGCGCGCGCACGATGGCGGACAGCCCGCCGATCTGGAACAGCACGCCCGCGTAGATTTCTTCGGGCGGCAAGTGCATCTCGGTACGGCCAAAGTTTTCGCGATCCGGAAAGCTCGGATGCGCGCCGATCGAAACGCCCTGGCGCAGCGCCCAGCCGACGGTCTGGCGCATCGTGTTGACGTCGCCCGCATGCCAGCCGCAGGCGATGTTGGCGGAGCTCACCAGCGCAAGCAGCGCCTCGTCGGTATCGCAGCCCTCGCCAAGATCGGCGTTCAGATCAATCGTGGTCATGATGGTGTCTTCCGGTGCTTCAGGCGTTCAGTCGCGTCCTGGCGGTGCGCCGGGCTGTGGAGAGGATGCCCTGGCGCTGCCAGTCCAGCGCGGTTTCGATTTGCTGCAGATACCGTGCCACGTCGGCGCGGGCGGCTTCGGCCTCTTCCAGCGTCACACGCTCGAAGCGCACGCGCGTGCCGAGCGGGATCTGCGCGAGGCGCCATTGATCGGCCAGGATGACGGTGCCGATCTTTGGGTAACCGCCGGTGGTCTGCGCGTCGGCCATCAGCACGATAGGCTGGCCCGACGGCGGCACCTGGATCACGCCCGGCACCACGCCGTGCGAGAGCAGATCGCCGCTGCGCTGCTTCTTGCGCTTGAGCTCAGGCCCTTGCAAGCGGAAGCCCATGCGGTTGCTGTTGGGGGTGAGCGTCCATTCCGATTCCCAGAACGCGGCCTGCGCATCGGCGAGGAAGTCGTCGTACTCGGGGCCGGGCAGCACGCGGATCACGGGGGTGTCGCCTTGCGCGCGGTCGAACGTCCAGCGTGCCGCCTTCACGGCGACGGCATCGCCGCTGATGTCGGGCGCGTAGGTCGTATCGGCGGGAAGCACGGCCAGCTTGTCGCCGTCCCTCAGGGGGCGGCCCTCGAAGCCGCCGAAACCCGCCTTCAGGTCGGTGCTGCGCGAGCCCATCATTTCGGGGACATCGATGCCGCCAGCCACACACAAATAGGCCCGCACGCCGCCCTGCGCTACGCGCAGCGTCAGCGTCTGCCCGCGCTGCACGGGAATCGCACGCCACGCATGCACCGGCGTGCCGTCGAGCGTGGCACGGCAATCGGCGCCGGTCAGCGCGATCAGCCCATTCACGTGGAAGCGCAGCGTGGCGTTACCCAAGGTGAATTCGATACCCGCCGCATCGCTGCGGTTGCCCACGAGGCGGTTACCGACGTACAGCGACAGTGGATCCAGCGCGCCCGACATGCACACGCCAAAGCGGCGATACCCGGTGCGGCCCAGGTCCTGCACGGTCGCCAGCACGCCAGCGCGTACGACTTCGATCATGGGTAGCGGTTTGGAGCTCATGCGCGCACCTTCGAGGCGACGAAGCGGATGCGGTCTCCTGGTGCCAGCAGCGCGGGGGGATTGCGCTGCGGCAGGAAGAGCGCTGCGTCCGTGCGCCCGAGCAATTGCCAGCCGCCGGGAGAGGCGGCTGGGTAGATACCGGTCTGCTCGCCACCGATGCCGACCGAACCCGCCGGTACGGCCATGCGTGGCTCGGCGCGGCGGGGCGTCGCCAGCGATTTGTCCAAGCCGCCCATGTAAGCGAACCCGGGCTGGAAGCCGAGGAAGTAGACGATGTATTCGGGGGCCGTGTGACGACGTACCACCTCTGCGGGAGTCAAGCCGGTGTGCTTGGCAACCTCGCGCAGATCAGGGCCCTCGTCGCCGCCATAGGCGACTTCGATATCGACCAGCTTGCCGTCGGCCACCAGCGCCTCGCTCTCCTCCCAGGCTTCACGCAGCCGGGTCTCGAGCAGTCGTGCGTCGGCCAGCGGCCCAAACACGAGCGTGAGATTGTTCATGCCGGGCACCACGTCCACCACGCCCGCCCAGTTGGACGCGCGCGAGGCCATCGCCCAGATGCGCTGCTGGCAATTCAGGGTCGCCGGCGGCGGCACCTCGCACAACAGCGCCAGTTCGCCCAGCCGGTGAATCGTGCACTGCAACTTAACCCCCGTTTCGTGTGCGCAGTTGTCGGACCAATCCCGGCAAAACGCTGTGCGATTGAAAACGAAAGTGATACGTTAATAAAACGTTGATAAATTCTATATAAGAGCTAACCCTTAGACCTCGAATGGGGCGCGCTGCCCGCGTGTGGTGCACGGGGCAGCCTTCCTCATCATAGGTAACGACAGGGAGAAGAGATCTGGCGTGTTACGCAGGAGGCACACCAAACCGAGGCGGCTGCCGCAGAGCCGCCAGCGGAGTGACTTCAGTGTCCCGCCTCATGGCGCGTGGCGCGTAGGCCCAGCCACAGGGCGGCCGTCGAGCAGATCGCCATCATGCTCAACAGTGGCGCGGCACTCTGACCCACGGCGGCAACCACCGTACCGGTGACCATGCCCAGGCCGAACTGCATGGCGCCCATGAGCGCAGAGCCAGTGCCCGCGCGGGCGCCCTGCCCCGCCATCGCCAGCGCCCCTGTGTTGGGCGAGATGCAGCCGATGGACGCGATGTAACAGAA
The DNA here is from genome assembly GCA_028871175.1 of Burkholderiaceae bacterium. Lineage (GTDB taxonomy): Bacteria > Pseudomonadota > Gammaproteobacteria > Burkholderiales > Burkholderiaceae > Ralstonia > Ralstonia condita. The sequence continues at coordinate 3,460 of JAGWNU010000284.1, forward strand.
CAGCGCCGCCAGCACGAGCGGCAGCGGCGTGAAACCGGCAGCCGCCGCCCCCGTCGCCAGGATGCTCGTCACCACCGGAATCCATAGCGCGCGCCTCAGCACGCGCGCCGGCGAGAACCGGCGAACCAGCCGCACGTTCACGCGTGAGGCCGCGATCATCCCCGCCGCGTTGCCGCCAAATACCCAGGCGTACTGCGACGGCGTCAGCCCGTAGCCGTCAATCAACACGAACGACGACACGGTGATGTACGCGAACATGCCCGACAGGAAAACTGCGCCGCACCACATATAGGCAGCGTAGTGACGGTCGCGCAGCAGGGCCCAGTAGTCGCGCAGGACAGGACCGAAGGCCAGCCTGCGCACGTTCTCCGGCGCCAGCGATTCGCGCATCAGGTAGTGCACGGCCACAAGCGACAGCACGCCAAAGGCCGTCAGCAGCGCAAAGATGACGCGCCATGACGCCACCTGCAGTACCGCCCCGCCAATCATGGGCGCCAGGATGGGCGCGACGCCCATGACGAGCATCAAGGTCGAATAGGCCTGCGCGGCACCGGCCGGATCCATGCGATCACGCACAGCGGCGCGCGCGATCACCATGCCGGCACATGCGCCAAACCCCTGCAGGCCCCGCAGCAGGGCCAGCATCGAGGCGTCCTTCGCAAAGGCACAGCCAAC
>JAGWNU010000285.1 GCA_028871175.1 Burkholderiaceae bacterium
CGATCGTCATCAGCGCGACGTCCTTCAGCGACGTCTCGGAGATGGCCATCGTGCCCGACAGCGAATGCAGGATGCCGACCTTGATCGGTTCTTTTGCCTGGGCAAACGCGAGGCTCGACACGGACAACAGCGTTGCGGCGGCGACGGCAGACAGCTTCAACAGCTCACGACGTTTCATTGCGGCTCCTTGGGTTTATTGGTGGCGAGAACGACTCCCGGGGCCCAAAAGTGCAACTACCGTGCCATCGCATTTGGCTCATTCAAAGGGAAATCCGCGCCAAAACGGTGCTGAAGCCGCGCCAAGTCAGCGCATGTGTTCGTTGGAATGCGCCCGCTTGGGGCGCGTAAAGACAAGCACAAAACAAGCGGAGTGCAAGCGCACGCGAGTGCAAAAAGAAAGGCCGGCATTGCGCCGGCCTGGGGAACATGAGAAAGACGCGACTCAGGAATAGCGGCGAGAGATCGATTCGGCCACGCACACCGGGCGATCCTGCCCTTCGCGTTCGATGGTCACCGCCCAGGTCATCTGCGCGCCCGTCAGCGTGGGGGCATTGGGCAATGGCGGCAGCGCTTCCATTTCCACCAGCTTCACGCGGGCGCGCACACGGCTGCCCACCGGCACGGGTGCGGTGAAGCGGACCTTGTTCAGGCCGTAGTTCACGCCCATCTTCACGTCTGACATCTCGATCGCGTTGGCCATCAGCATGGGCAGAAGCGACAGCGTGAGGAAGCCGTGCGCCACCGGTGCACCAAACGGCGACTCGCGCTTGGCGCGCTCCACATCCACGTGAATCCACTGGTGATCGCCCGTGGCCTCGGCAAAGAGGTTGACCTGCTGCTGCGTGATCTCGGTCCAGTCGCTCACGGCAACTTCCTGGCCGATCAAGCCTTTGAGCTCGTCGAGCGATTCGATGATGCGCATCTGCGTTGTCTCCTTGTTGTGATGGAATGGCGAGCGATCAGGCTTGTGGACGGCGACCGAACAGGCCCATGCCCGTGACGGTACAGACGAGTTCGCCGCGCTGGTTGCGAGCCTCCCAGCGGTTGACGGCCACGCCGCGATCCGGCTTCGACTGCGACGGACGCACTTCCATGCAGGTGCTCGACACCGACAGCGTGTCGCCCGGATACACCGGCTTCATCCAGCGGATCTCATCCACGCCGGGCGAGCCCATACTGGCCGCCTTGCCGAGAAACCCCGTCACCATCAGCCGCATCATGATCGAGCAGGTCATCCAGCCGCTGGAAATGATGCCGCCGTAGATGCTGTGCTTGGCGGCTTGCGCATCGATGTGGAACGGCTGCGGATCGTACTGCCGCGCGAAGGTCAGGATCTCTTCTTCGGTAACCGTGTAGGTGCCCATCTGCAGCGTGCGGCCGACTTCGAAATCGTCGAAGTAGAACTCGTACGATCGTGTTGTTGCTGCCCTTTCGTTCTCCGCCATCTCGTCTCCTCCAAATGACAACGCCCCGCACGAATGCGGGGCGTTCAGGTTTGCCGTTACGCCGCTTGCTGGAAGCCGGGCAGCGATGCGAAGCGTGCCAGGTGATGGTCCACGTCGCCCAGCGTCGTGTTGATCATTGTCAGCCGCTTGAACATGTGCGCGGCCGGCAATTCGTTCGTCACGCCCATGCCGCCGTGCAGTTGCACGGCTTCCTGACCAACGTCACGCGCTGCCTGGCCGACACGCGCCTTGGCCGCCGACACGTAGCGGCGGCGTGCCTCGACATCGCCATCTTCAAAGTGCGCCGCGGCCAGATAGGTGATCGAACGGGCCTGCTCTGCGTGGATGAACATATCGACCATGCGGTGCTGCAATGCCTGGAAGCGCGCGATGGGCACGCCAAACTGCTGGCGGGTCTTGGTGTACTCCAGCGTTGCGGCGTTCAGCGCATCGATCAGGCCGATCGCTTCTGCGCACAGCAGGACACAACCAAGATCGGCCACGGCATCGATGGTTTCCCACGCCTCGCCCGCTGTGCCCAGTAGCGTTGCCGGTGCGTTGTCGAAGCGGATGTCGGCAGCACGCAGGTTGTCGATCGTGCGGTAGTCCTTGACCGTGACGCCGGCGGCGTTGCGGTCGACCACGAAGAGCGACAGACCCGACGTATCACGCGCTTCGCCGCCCGTGCGTGCCGAGACGATCAGCTTGTCAGCCTGTGCGCCGTGCACCACCACCGCTTTCTCGCCCGTGAGCGTCCAGTCGTTGCCCTGCTGCACAGCGCGCGTGGTGACGTTGAAAAGCTCATAGCGCGATTGGGGCTCGCCGAAGGCAATGGCCAGCTTCACGGCGCCGCCAGCGACTTCTTCGAGCAAGGCATCCTGACCGCCCGCCAGCTTGAGCGCCTGCGCGCCCAACACGGTGGCCTGATATGGCTCCACGACCAGGCCGCGGCCGAGTTCCTGCATGACGACCAGCAGGTCCATCGCGCGACCATCAAAACCGCCTTGTGCCTCCGGCACCGGCAGTGCCGTCAGACCGAGCTCCGCCAACGCATCCCAATGGCCTTGCGATACGCCTTCGGGGGAATACACGACCTTCTTGCGCGTCTCGAAGTCGTAGTCCTTGTCGATGAAGCGGCGCACTGCATCGGCCAGTTGCTTCTGTTCGTCGGTGAACGAGAAATCCATGTTTGTCTCCGCTATGTGTTCTGTCGCCGTTCTGCTCAGACGCCAAGGATCATCTGCGAGATGATGTTGCGCTGGATTTCATTCGACCCGCCGTAGATCGAGGTCTTGCGATAGTTGAAGTAGTACGGTGCGAGCGGCGCAGCATCGTTGTCGCCCGTGACGGCCTGCGGCACATCGCCCTCGAGGTAGTCCGGGTCGAAAGGCTGGGCATACGGCCCCACGGCCTCGACCATCAGTTCGGTCAGCAACTGCTGGATCTGCGTGCCCTTGATCTTCAGCAGCGATGCCTCGGGGCCCGGGCCCTTGCCGGCGTTCTCGTTCGACACCACACGCAGCACCGTCATCTCCAGCGCCAGCAGTTCAATTTCGAGCGAAGCGATCTTGGCAGCGAACATCGGATCTTGCAGCAACGGCTTGCCGTTCTTCTGATGCTGCAACGCGACGCGCTTGAGGAATGCGAGTTCGCGCTTCGAATTGCCCACGCGAGCAATGCCGGTGCGCTCGTGGCCAAGCAGGTACTTGGCATACGTCCAGCCGCGGTTCTCTTCGCCGATGAGGTTTTCGACCGGCACCTTCACGTTGTCGAAGAACACCTCGTTCACCTCGTGCTCTTCGTCGAGCATGATGATCGGGCGAACGGTAATGCCCGGCGTCTTCATGTCGATCAGCAGGAACGAGATACCCTCCTGCTTCTTGGCCTCCGGGTCCGTGCGGACGAGGCAGAAAATCATGTCGGCGTGCTGGCCGAGCGTCGTCCAGGTTTTCTGGCCATTGACGATGTAGTGGTCACCTTCGCGTACCGCGCGCGTCTTCAGCGAGGCGAGGTCGGAGCCCGAGCCCGGCTCCGAATAGCCCTGGCACCACCAGTCGGTACAGTCCAGGATGCGCGGCAAGTAGTAGCGTTTCTGCGCTTCGTTGCCGTACTTCATGATGACGGGCGCGACCATGCTGACGCCGAACGGCAGCACGCCAGGCGCGCCGACCTGCGCGCACTCTTCGTCCCAGATGTGTTTTTGGATGGGGGTCCAGCCGGTGCCGCCCCATTCGACCGGCCAGTGCGGGACCGACCAGCCCTTGCCCGCCAAAGCCTTGTGCCAGCGTACGAAATCGTCGCGGTTCAGGCGGCGGTGGTTCAACACCTTGTCTTGGATGTCCTTGGGCAGATTGGCTTGCAGCCAGCCGCGGACTTCCTGGCGGAACGCGTCATCGGCCGCCGAGTAGTTCAGATCCATGCCTGTCTCCTGTGGTTGGCTCTCCACCGCGGCAAATCGATGGAGAACGTTCTGTCGGACCGGCGCGGACCTGGAATCGGGCGACTAGTGCACGGGCTGCTTAAGCGCGTCGGGCACCAGCAGCGGCATCACGTCGATGCCTTCCTCTGCCAGCTCCTGCGCTTCCTCCCGAGATGTCGTCCCGCGAATCCCCCGCTCCGGCGCCTCGTTGTAATGCATTCGGCGCGCCTCTTCTGCAAACCGATCACCGACGTCCTC
>JAGWNU010000286.1 GCA_028871175.1 Burkholderiaceae bacterium
GCATTTGGCGCGGGCAGCAACAGCGTCGAGGTGCGCAGCGCGCGCGGCGATGCCAAGCGCGTGCAGTTCTACGACAGCTACACCGGCAAGCAGCGTCCGCGTCTGCGCGTGGTCCTGTCTTGGGACACCGACGGCACCGATCTCGACTTGCACGTCATTTCGCCCGATGGCCAGCATGCCTGGTACGGCAACCGCGTGGTCCAGAACGGCGGCGCGCTCGACGTGGACGTCACGACCGGCTATGGTCCTGAGATCTATTCGAACCCGGCCCCCGTCCCCGGCACGTATCTCGTCTACGTGAACTACTACGGCAGCGGCAACGACAACAGCATCATCACCACGGCCACTGTCAACATCATTACTGACGAAAACACGCCGTCCGAGCGCCAGCAGACGTTTGTCGTGCCGATGCGCAAGGCCGGCGATCTGACGCTGTTACGCAGTTTCACGATGAAGTAGCCAACCTCCTTGAGGAGCAGACATGGATACGCAAACCGTCGCCGCATACGATGCCCTGGCCGAAACATTCGCCCAGGAGTGGCGCGAGCAGCCAGCGCCAGAAGATCTGTACGCGTTGCTGCGACGGGAGTTCAAGGCGGGCGGTGCGACGGCGGACATCGGTTGCGGCGCCGGACGCGAGGTGGCATGGCTAAACGCCAACGGCTATCCCGCCGTCGGCTACGACGCTTCGGCCGGACTGCTGGAGGCCGCACGCACCCAGTATTCTGGCCTGTCATTCCGGCAGGCGCTCCTGCCGGAGCTGGCCGGCGTTGCAGAGGGCGCTTTCGACAACGTCCTGTGCGAGACCGTCATCATGCATCTGCCGCCCGAGCAGGTCGGCGCGTCGGTGCAGCGCCTCGTGTCCCTGTTGCGGCCGTGTGGGACGCTATCCCTGAGCTGGCGCGTTACCCATCACACCGACCAGCGCGATGGCAGGGGGCGCCTGTACGCCGCGTTCGATGCCGCGCCGGTGCGTGAAGCGCTGGCCGGCACCGAGATCGTCTTTGACGAAGCGGCTTTGAGCCAGTCTTCGGGCAAGACGATTCACCGCATCGTCGCGCGCAAGGCCTGACGACACACAATGCACACGATTCGATTGCCCGACCCCCGGCGGGGTTTGTCACAATAGCGGTTTCGCCCAGCCCGCGCGTGACACCGCGCGCACCCGCCGCCCCGATGTACGACTCCCCCGCCATAGACCACGCGCTGCAGGCGCTGCCCGAAGACACCGCCGCCGCCACGCATGCGGTGCTGCACGATGTGTTCGGCTACAGCGCCTTCCGCGGCCCGCAGGCGGAGATCGTCGCCCACGTGGCGGATGGCGGCGATTGCCTCGTGCTGATGCCGACCGGCGGTGGCAAATCGCTCTGCTATCAGATTCCGGCGCTCGTACGGCACCGGCGCGGGCAGGGCGCCGGTATTGTCGTGTCGCCGCTGATCGCGCTGATGCAGGATCAGGTGGCCGCGCTGGAAGAGGCCGGCGTGCGCGCCGCATACCTCAACTCTGCGCTGACGGGCGCCGAGGCAGCGCAGGTCGAGCGCGATCTGGCGGCGGGGCGGCTGGATCTCGTCTACGTGGCGCCCGAGCGGTTGATGACGCCGCGCTTCCTCGAGCTGCTTGAGCGATCGCGCATTGGCCTGTTCGCCATCGACGAAGCGCACTGCGTGTCGCAATGGGGGCACGATTTCCGGCCCGAGTACATCCAGCTTTCCGTGCTGCACGAGCGATTCCCGCACGTGCCTCGCATTGCGCTCACCGCCACGGCCGATGCCGTCACGCGTGACGAGATCGTTGAACGGCTGGCGTTGACGGACGCGCGCGTCTTCCTCTCCAGCTTCGATCGCCCGAACATCCGCTACACCATCGTCGAGAAGGACAGCGCGCGCCAGCAGCTGCTGCGCTTCATTCGCGCCGAACACATGGACGGTGACACCTGCGACGCCGGTATCGTCTACTGCCTGTCGCGCAAGAAGGTGGAGGAGACCGCGCAGTGGCTGGCCGAGCAGGGCATCCGCGCGCTGCCGTATCACGCCGGGATGGACTCCGAAGTGCGCGCCCGCCATCAGGCGATCTTCCGCAAGGAGGAGGGCGTCGTCATGGTGGCGACCATCGCCTTTGGCATGGGCATCGACAAGCCGGACGTCCGCTTCGTTGCGCACCTCGATTTGCCCAAGAGCCTCGAAGGTTATTACCAGGAAACCGGCCGCGCAGGCCGCGACGGCATGCCCGCCAACGCGTGGATGGCATATGGCTTGTCTGACGTGGTGCAGCAGCGCCGCATGATCGACGAGTCCGATGCGGACGATGTGCACAAGCGCGTCTCAACCGCCAAGCTCGAAGCGCTGCTCGGCCTGTGCGAAGCCGCAAGCTGCCGCCGTGTGGCGCTGCTTGCGTACTTTGGTGAAAGCAGCCAGCCGTGCGGCAACTGCGATACGTGCCTGACGCCGCCGCAAACCTGGGACGCCACGCGCGAGGCGCAGATGGCGCTGTCTTGCGCATACCGCGTCCAGCAGGCCAGCCGCGTGAGCTTTGGCGCGGGACAACTCATCGACATCCTGCGGGGCAACGCGACCGAGCGCGTCAAGCAGTGGCATCACGAGACGCTGTCGACCTTCGGCATCGGCAGCGATTTGTCAGAAGCCGCGTGGCGCGGCGTGTTCCGACAGTTGGTCGCGCAGGGCTTGTTTGCGGTGGATCACGGCGGCCACGGCGCACTGATCCTGACCGACGCGGCCCGCCCCGTGCTCAAGGGCGCGCAGTCGGTGATCCTGCGTCGTCAGGTCGAGAAGGTACGTGGTGCGTCTTCGTCGTCGGCGAAGAAGGAGCGTCGCGCCGATCCGGCCGCGGAGCTTTCCGCCGAGGCGCAGGTGCGCTGGCAGGCGTTGCGTGCCTGGCGGACGCAGGCCGCGCGTGAGCACAGCGTGCCGGCATATGTGATCTTCCACGACGCCACACTCGCGCGCATTGCGGAGACCGATCCGGATTCGCGCGAGGCGCTTGGCGAACTGCCGGGTATCGGCATGGCAAAGCTGGACCGCTACGGCCAGGCGTTGCTCGACGTGCTGGAGAAATGCCGCGAGCAAGTCTAAGCGGACAGCGGCAATGGCCCCATCACGCCGGTGCGGCTCAGGTGATCGCCCAGAAAATCGATAAACGCCCGCACCTTCGGTAGCAGGTGCACACGTTGTGTGAACACGGCGTGCAGCGGCACCTCCCGCGCCGTGTAGTCCGTCAGCACCGCCTGCAGCCGGCCGGCCGCAATATCGTCGCGCACCAGATACGCCGGCCCCAGCGACACGCCCAGCCCTGAACGCGCCGCCTCGCGCAGCACGAGGCTGTTGTTGGCCAGCATCGAACCATTCACGTGGGCGATGTGGCGCTGGCCCGCGGCGTCCGTCAGCACCCAGTCGTACGGCCCGTCGTAATTGGCGTAGACGAGGCAGTTGTGGTCGCGCAAATCCTCCGGCGACTGCGGAATGCCACGCTCGCGAAAATACGACGGCGCCCCGTAGATGGCGTGCGCGCAACTCGCCAGCCGCCGCGCCACCAGCGATGAGTCCTCCAGCATGCCAATGCGGATCGCCACGTCGATGCGCCCGGCGACAAGATCGGCGTAGCGGTCGTTCATGTCCAGATCGATCTGCACGGCAGGGTAGCGCGCCTGGAACGCGCCCAGCAGCGGTGCCAGCAATGTCACTGCAAACGAGGCCGGCGCTGACACCCGCAGCGTGCCGCGCGCCTCGTCGCGTAACGCGGTCACGGCCTGCTCTGCCGCATCAACGAGCGCCAGTCCTTCGCGGCTTTTTTCGAAGAACGCCGCGCCCGCTTCGGTGAGCGACAGGCGCCGCGTTGTCCGTTGCAGCAGACGCGTCTGCAGCCGCGCCTCCAGCCGCGCCAGCGCCTTACTGATCACACCGCGCGACATCCTCATCGCATCCGCCGCCGCCGACAGGCTGCCGCGCTCCACCACGGGGTAGTCGTCCTTTTCGTGCATTTTCTTACGGTTTCGCCGAAAACTCTTTTAATATTCAATGAGTTACGGATTCGGCGATTTCGCGCGAGCCGTCCTTTTCGTGCGAAATCTCACGGTTTCGCGG